>JBGAHN010000163.1:0-13122 GCA_044226145.1 Labilithrix sp.
GAAGCGGCATCCGCTCGGTTCATCGAACGCACCGCCACGCGCCATACAGTAATCGAGATAGCCCGACGGCGGCCCCGTCGACCCGCGCTCGTCGTCATTGACGGACTGATCGCCGGTCGGCGCTGGCTCGTTCCCTCCCGTTCCACCGCATGCGAACGCGCCTGCTGCGTTTGCGAACAGAGAGAGCACGAGAGTGATATTTCGAAATTTTGGATCGGGACTCATTCGCACACGCAAGTCCGGGCGAAATCGTAGTCGAGGCAACGCTTGCCATTCGGAAGTGTGCACACGGCGCCGGCGGAATTTGGCGAGCCGTCGATGACCCCCATCTCGTAGGTAACCTTTCCTCCGTGCATTTCGCAGAAGGAGTGGGCCTGTCCGCATTTTCCGTAAAAGAAGTCCCAATCGTTGCATTCTGTGCCATCGCCGAACTGGCACGTACTCTCTTTGACTTTGAACTCATACCCCAGGTCTGCGCAGTACCAAGCCGCGGGACTGGAAGTGCCACGCGCATCGGGGATCGGCGTGCAATCGGTGGGGGTCGAGGCGTCCCCGTCGCCTTCGGTGGGGGTCGAGGCGTCGCCGTCACTCTTGGTCGAGCCGGAGTCTAGGCCGTCATCGCTCGATGAATCGTCGCCCGAATCGGAGCACGCCGCCGAAGCCGCCGTCGCAAAGACGATGGAGATGCAGACACAGAGACGCAGGGTGTTCATTGTAAGTGCTCGAAATGTGTATTGAAATGTCGATCTCCACGCCGCTCATCGGCAGGGTCGCCCATTTGACACGCGACCCACCGCTTCGTCCCAAAAAAATCGGCCGGCTTCATTCGAGCCATCGCGAGAACGTCACTTGGAGCTGGCTTCGAGCCAGCCGGATCACGCTTGCGATCGTGGATGGCGTCATGCGCCGCTCTTCTCGAAGGGCCGAGATCGTGGCGTCCAACAGTTGCTGCCGCACCGCCATCAACCGGCGGTGAATCGTCGAGCGGGGAACCTTGTACGACTCGGCGAGCCTGTCGATGGTCAGACCGTCGATGTAGTGAAGCCGAAGCAGCGCTCTTTCGCTGGGCTCGAGCGCTGCGAGCACGCGCGTGAACGCCTCGGTCAAGATGCGGTTCGCACGTTCCTTGATGTACATGAGCTCGGGATCGGAGCCGACGTCGATGTCCTCGATCGAGGACGCCATCGGTCGTCCGATGCTTCGAAGATGATTCAGCGCCGTGCGGACCGCGACGACACGGAGCCACCCGCCAAGGGCTCCCTTTCCCGAGTACTCGGCGATCTTCGGTGAGGGCCCCAGGATGAGGCGCTCGCGGAGCGTTTGCATCACCTCGTCGATGACGTCGCTCGAGGTACGGAGCCGGAGGACGTAGTCGGGAACACGCACCATGAAGGTGCCCTCGAACGCCGCGAGCGCGGTTCGATCGTGACGAGACACGGCGCACGCCATGTACAGATCGCCGGCGTGCACGGAAGCGAGGAAGGCATCCGCAACTGCGGCCTCACCGGCGTGTTTCGTCAGGTGATCGACGAAGGCTTCATCGGAGACTCCGAAGCTCGGCCATGCTTCGTGAGCTACGCGAAGCACACGATCGAGAGCGTCCCTGCGGTCGGAGGTGACCGGGAGGCCGAGTCGGTCGAAGAAGGTTTCCGTCACCACGAGAGCCCTGAACTATAGTGAGTGCCCCGTGGGCTGTCCTTCCGAAACACGGATACAAGCCTTCGTCGACGGCTCGCTCGACACGGCCGATATCGAGTCGCTTTCATGCCACCTCGAAGCGTGCGCGGACTGTCGAACGCTGGTCGGAGCCCTGCCGCCGATGACGTTCGATGACACGACGATGGCGGATCGCGTGGGCCGCTACGTGCTGCGCCGGGTCTTGGGGAGAGGAGGAATGGGCGTCGTCTACGAGGCCGTCGACCCGGAGCTGCGCCGCGACGTCGCCATCAAAGTCCTCCGCACGAGCCTCGGCGGCGAGTCGATGCGCCTCCTTCACGAGGCCCAGGCGATGGCGAAGGTCTCGCACCCCAACGTCGTCGGTGTGCACGACGTCGGCCGGGACGGCGATCGCATCTTCATCGTGATGGATCTCGTCAAAGGCGGGTCCTTGCGGCGATGGCTCGCCTGCGAGCCGCGGTCGACGGCAGAGATCGTTTCGGCCTTCGCGCAGGTCGCGGAGGGCCTCCGCGCAGCGCACGAAGCGGGCCTCGTTCATCGAGATTTCAAGGCGGAGAACGTGTTCGTGGACGAGGAGGGACGCGTCCTCGTCGGCGACTTCGGGCTCGCCATCTCGGGTGAATCGCAAGGCCGCAGCGCGTCGGAAGGTACCCTCGCGACGATGGCGCCGGAGCAGCGCCGTGGAGAGTCGGTCGATGCACGCTCGGATCAGTACAGCTATTGCCTCGTCTTCGATGGCGCGCTCGCGGAGGCCGCCGCGGGAAAGGACCGCGTTCCTCGTTGGCTGAAGAAGATCCTCGCTCGTGGGATGTCCGAGCTCCCCGCGGATCGGTACCCGTCGATGTCCGCGCTCGTCGAGGCTCTCGAACGCGGCAAGCGCCGCGCCCGCCGGTGGTCGATGGCGGCCTTCGGGATCGTGCTCGGATGTGTCGGACTCGTCGCGGCGACGTTCGCCCGCGAGCGCCGACCGGTTCACCCACTTTGCGAAGGTGAATCCGCCGCAGCGTCGGTTTGGAACGCCGATGCGTCGCGTCGCATCGAAGGCGCGTTCGATACGACAGGGAGCCCTCTCGCTCCGAGCGCGTGGGAGAGGACCCGCGCGACGCTCGACACGTACGGTCGCACGTGGACCGAAGCGCGCGCGCGAGCCTGCACGTCTCCGACGCAAGGCTCGGCGAGCGACGGTCCGCGGAGGTGCCTCGCCGGGCGACTCGAACTTTTCCGCGCCGTCGCCGGGACGTTGGAGCACGCCGATGCCCCCATGCTCGAACAGGTGCCGTCGATGCTGCACCTCCTCCCCGACGTCGGCGCGTGCGAGGACGCGAGAGAGACGGCGCAGAGTGTCGAGCCGCCGTCGAACAAAGCCAGGGTCGTCGATGCCGTGCGGACGGAGCTGGCTCGCGCGGCGGCCACGATCGCGGCGGGACGCTATCGGAGAGGCCTCGAGTTGGCGGAGGCGGCCTCGCGCTCGGCGCGTGCGACGGAGTTCTTGCCGGTGGAAGCCGAGGCCCATTTGTTGGTCGGCACCGCGTATGGTCGTCTGGGACAGACACTCGATGCCGAACGAGCCCTCGAGCATGCCGTCTCCGCGGCGAGCGCGAGCGGTGCCATCCCGGTGACCGTCCGTGCGTGGGTTCAACTCATGCACTTCGTCGGCTTCGAGGGAAAGCGCCACGAAGACGGCTTTCGCTGGTCGGAGTATGCGAAGGCCGCGCTCGATACGATGCCTCCGGCATACGACGTCGCGGTCGAGCGCATGGCGTGGCATCGCGCCATGCTCCTCGACGCGAAGCGGTACGGGGAAGCGCTCGCGCTCGCACGCGAAGAGCTCGCGCTGGTCGAGCTCAAGCTCGGTCCCAACCATCCATCCGCGGCTCATGCCCTCGACGGCATCGCGGGCGGGCTCGTGGGGCAATGCAGACCGGCCGACGCGATGGTGCCGCAAGAGAAAGCTTGCGCCCTTCTCGCGTCGGAGCTCGGCGACGGCCATCCCCAGCTGGCATTGTGCCTCGGGAACCTCGCGAGTCTTCACGCCGCGCTGGGAGACCACACACGCGCGCTCGCGTTGAAGCGGAAAGCGCTCGCGATGTTCTCGAGTCTGCCGGGACATCCGAACCACGTCGCGATGGCTCAACGCAACCTCGTGCGGTCGCTCTTGGAGCTCGGATCGCTCGACGAGGCCGCCGAAGAGCTCGCGGTGGCCTCGTCGTTGAGCCATGAAGCGTCCGATGAAACGACCATTTTCCTCCTTCGAGGCGAATGGAAGCGTCGGCGAGGCGAGCTCGAGAGCGCACGCGAGGACTTCGAGACGGCGGTGCGACGCACGACCGACGCGAGTCCGGCGCGGAGAATCGATCCGCTCTTGATGCTCGCGGAGACCGAACGAGGGCTCCGCCGCTGGGCGTCGGCTTCGGTTCACGCCGGAGATGCCTTGGAGCTCGCGGTCTCCGCGTTCGGTGATGCGTCGTGTCGGCTCGTCGAACCGCTCCAGACGAAGGCCGCGGTGCTCCTCGACATGGACCAACGAACGGCGGCCTTGCCTCTCGCGGAAAAAGCCGCGGCGTTGCTCGTCGACGCGCAAGTGGACCCGAGGATGCGCTCGATGGTCGACGATGTGCTCACCCGCGCGCGGGCGCGGTGATCGCACGGTCAATCGGGCATGTCGGTCACTCTTCTCGCGAGACTTCTGCTTCGAGAAATCAAGTGCGGCAGACAGGGCGTCGCGATTTCCGCGCCGAGAGGAAGCCGAACGTCCCCATGCCGACCCGCACGACGTGACCGCGCCACGCGACGTGGCGCTTGAAGGGCGCGCGTAGCCAGACGACGAACATCAAGAGCTCGCGGACGGGCGCGAGCGCGAAGGGGATCCACGCGTTCTTCCGACCCCGGAGCGCGATCCATCCGCCGACGTCTCGAACGACGAGGGTGGCGAGCGCCCATACGATCGCCGCCTTCGCGCCGAGCACGGCGATCGCGAACGGCAAGAGCGCGAGCGGGCTCGCGACGACTTCGAGGAGCTGCGCGAGCGGCCGGAGGCGTGACCGGATCATCGCCCATCGGAGCTGCCGGTCGCCGAAGTCGCGAACGGTCATCCCCGACGTCACGTTCGCGAGGACCGTGGGGGCGAGCGTCACGCGGAGGCCGGCGTGTTGGTACATTTTGCCGAGGAGCCAGTCCTCGGCGAGCACGTCCGCGACCCGCTCGAGGCCGCCGAGCTCGTCGAGCACGCGGCGTGAGAACATCATGGATTTGCCGACGACGAGCGCGTCGCCCGCGAGCGTGGCGAGGGCCATGCCGCTCGCGCAAAAACCTGCAAGTTGCACGTTTTCGAGCGCCGAGCCGAGCCCGTCTTCGCCGACACCCGCGAAGAGGTTCGTGACGAGCCCGGCACGTTCGCCTGCGGCTTCGTGCGCGGTCAGGTGGGCGGCCATCTCGCGGACGTAGTGCCGTGGGGCGCGGACGTTGCTGTCGCTGACGAGCAGCGTGTCGTGCGTCGCGTGCGCCTGCATGCCGAGCAGGTTGGCGACCTTCGGGTTCATGCCGCGCGCGCCGTCGTGGACGACGAGCTTGGCCGCGACGTGGGGGTAGCGGCCCATGAGCTCCCGAACGACCTCGATGGCCGGATCGTCCGCGCGCGTGACGCCGAAGACGATCTCGAAGTCGGGGTGATCCTGCACGAAGAAGGAGGCGAGGTTCGACGCGAGGTCGGCGTCCCTCCCGGAGAGCGGCTTGAGGATCGAGACCGGCCGGACGTCGTCTGGCAGATGCGTGCGTCGCGAGGCCGCGCGCACGCGGAGGGTCGCGCACACGCCGAGCGCGACCCAGCTCGAACAAATCGCGAAAGGGAGAAGGGTGAGGACGTTCACGACGTGCGCCGCCTTTCTCGGAATACGACCGACCAGAGCGGGAGCGAAAATCCGAAGTAGACGAGGCTCGAGCCCAGAATACGGACCACGGGGAACGGCGCCGCCGTGTGTCGAATCCCCCAATCGAACACGATCAGGTTGAGCGCGAACGCCGCCACCTCGACGAGCGCGAAGCCTAGGCCTTGGGCGAGCCAAGCGGAAGAACGCTCGTCGAACGTCACGAACTTGTTTCCGACGAATTGGACCGCGACGCCGGTGACGAGCGCCGGCACGCTCGCGGCGCGCGGATCCATCCCCGCGCGCACGAGGATCATCAACATGGCGACATCGACGACGGTCGCCACGGCACCGACCCCCGCGCTGCGCACGAGCCGTGTGACGAATCGATGGACGCGCGTCCGAAGGTCCCGCACGTGCTCGCAACGTGCGAACGGCGTGCCGCCTTCCCATCGAAGGATTCTTTGGATTTCGTGCGGGTCGTGAGGAGCGGAGTTCACGCGACGAACGTGGTCGATCCGTCACTGCGCACGCAGATTCGCGCGAATCATGCGCCGCAGGTGCCCGAGGAGTTCCCCGGGCACCGCTCCGTGACGGCTACTTGCAATAGCCAGCGCTCTGGAACGACGTGACGCCGCTCTCGCACGCCGATTCGTAGGTCTCCGTCGAGGCGCTGCTGTTCTGAGCGTTCTCGATTTGGTCTTCGACCGACTGGCACGACGAAGCGATCGAAGGCTCCTTCGCCGCCAGCTCTTTGCAGCATTCGAGGTAGGCCTGGCACTTGGGGCCGAGCGAGGTCTTGCCGTCGTCGCCGTTGTCGCCCTTGCTGTTGCCGTCGCCCTTGCCGTCACCGCTGGTCGCCGACTTACCGTCGCCGCCCTTGTCCGACGTGTCGTCGCTCGAACACCCCGCGAGGTTGGGCACGAACGCCGCGAGGCCGATGACGAGAGCGACGGAATGAAAACGAAACATCGCGAACTCCTTGAGAAGGGCGCCACCGAACGATTCGGCGGCGCGCACTCCGAGGAGCCGCGAGCAGGGGACGGGTCGCAGAAAAAATGCACGACGACGCGCGGGCATCGAACGAAGACCTTCGCTCGGTGGTTGGTGACGTCGATCCACCCCCTGGTACAGCCTTGCGGCAAAAATCCAATGTGGGAGCACGGGGGCGTTCGCGTGGATTCGTCGAAAAGATCTTCAGGAAATGCCGATAAGTCTCGGCGTATATCGATCGGTATACTTGTTGCGTAAGGCATGCCGAACTCGGGAGGTTCGGCGCCATGGGAAAAAAGGATCTCGGCATTTCGGGGAGAGCGCGTCGCCGATGGAGAATGGGTGGGGCGCTGATGGCCATCCTTTTTGCGGCGTGCGGGGGAGAATCTTCGGAGAGCCTCGACGAAGATGATTCGTCGAACGGGAAGGACGGTTCGAACAACGGCGGTTTCGGGAACGATCCGTCGAAGACCGCCGATGGATCGGCCGGCACCACCGACGACGGGAAATCGTGCGTCGCGCAAGCCACGCAGGCGGAGCGCAAGCCCGTGTACATCTATTTCTTGTTCGACAAATCCGGGAGCATGGGCGACGGGGACAACGGCGATCCGAACAAGAAGTGGTACCCGGTCACCAAAGCCTTCACGGGGTTCGTCGGCTCGGATCGCGCGGAGGGCATCGAGGCGGCGCTGACCTTCTTTCCGAACACGGAGGCGAACTCCTGCGCCACGACGAGCTACGAAAAGCCCGCCGTTCCGCTCACGCCGCTCCCGAACGCCACTCCCTTCACGAACGCGATGCCGGACACGAAGCACCTCGGCAACACGGATCAGGCCACGCCGACGTTGCCCGCGCTCAAAGGCTTGCTCCCGGTCGCCAAAGCGAACGCCGACGCGCACCCGGAGGCGAAGACGATCGTGGTCCTCATCACCGACGGTTCGCCGATGCAGTGCTCGGGCAACAACCTGGAAAACATCGGCAACGAAGTCGAGAAATACAAAGATTCCGTGCCCACGCACGTGATCCTCGTCGGTATCAGCAAGAAGACGCAACCGAAGTGGGACGTCATCGCCGAAAAGGGCGGGAGCGGAAAAAGCATCCTGGTCGACGTCGGTGACCCGACCGCCACCGAGAAGCAGCTCTTCGACACGATCGACGAGATTCGTTTGAAATCGGTGTCTTGCGAGCTCGACATTCCGGCGCCGCCGTCGGGGCAGACGCTCGATTTCGACAAGATCAACGTCTCGTACACGCCGGGTGGCGGTGCGAAGAAGCCGCTGGGATACGACGCGAAGTGCGAGAGCGACGGATGGCGCTTCGACGACGCGAACAAGCCGACGAAGATCGTCCTTTGCACGTCCCTCTGCGACGCGGTGAAGGAAGATCCCAAGGGCGCCGTCGACGTCGAGTTCGGGTGCGCGCGCCGCACGAGCGGCGTCAATTGAGGCGAGCCGAGCGCTGAATCGCGTCGACGACGGGATTCTCGTGAGCATAGGAAAAAGCCTCTCATCCCGAAAAGGGAGAGAGGCTTTTTTCTATGCTCGGACCGTGACTGGAGTGTGCGCGCGTCGCGTGTTTCAACCGTCGCGACGCTTTCGACGCGCGACGAACGCCGCGCCGAGAACGCCGGCCAACGTCGCGCCGAGGGCGAACGAGTCGGTCGTCGGCTGGCGAAGCATCGAACATCCACCCTTCTTTCCAGACGTCTCGTCCTCTTCTTCTTCTTCCGAGGAATCGTTCGAAGAGCCACCACCGGTCGTCGACGAATCGCTTCCCGTGTCGTCGCCGCTACCGGTCCCGGGATCGGGGTTGGTCCCCGGGTCGGGATTGGTGCCGGTCCCTGCGTCTGCTTCGGGCTCGGGATTCGTTCCCGCGTCGGTCTCCGTGCTGGAGCCGTCGTCAGGGACCAACGTGCCTTCGGCCGACGTCGATTTGCCCGTCACACGGAAATGAACCTTCCCGGCCGCGAGGGCATCTTCGACGACTTGCTTCAGCTTCTCGTCGATCGCGATGGGCGACGTCAGCTTCTTGCCGGTGTAGTTCGTGACGGCGCTCTCTTTGTTCTTGTCGTTCAAATAGAAGAGCTGGGCCTTCTTCGGATCCGCGATCTTGGTGGTCTCGTACGAAACGGTGCCCTTCAACCCCTTCGTGATGCTGTCGAAGACGATGCTCTCACCGCTGCCGGCGAGCTGCTTCTGATCGTCGAGGAGGAGGACCTTGTATTTCGTCTGCTCCGCCAACGCGGTGGTCGAAACGAGTGCGAGGGAGATTCCGAGCGAGAGAGAAAGGAGTCGCATGATGCAATCTTTCAATGCCGCTGTCTCTTCTTCAAGCCGTCCGAGCCGCCGCGTGTCTTTTTTGTCATGAAATGAAAGAGACGCTTCGGTACTTCGATGATCGAAGTCGCGTTCGTCGTCGCGACGAAATGGAAGAATGCCATCGTCGAATGCGCACGAATCGGAGCGACGAGAGCGCGAAACTGGCCACCGTCGCACTGGCTCTCGGTCCGCGAAAATCGAATCAAAACGAGCGCATCGTCGGCGAGGGTCGTCGTTTCGCCTTCAGTTCACGGGCGGCTTGAACGACTGACAGACGGCCGTGAACGTGTTGAGCGAGGCCTTGAGCGCCGACGTCAGGTCTCCATCGGCGGGACAGATCGTGCTGAACACACCGGCGGGGCCCGCCTTCGCTACGAGCTCCTTGTGCATCTTCGTCGTGAAGCTCTTCTCGTTGGGGGGCTCGCCTGCGATGCATTGCTCCGCGGCGATGGAGGCGACGGCCCATCGCCCCGGACCGTGCGCGGCCGCTTCGAGCATCTGGAGGTACGAATCGATCGTGCCCGTCGAGCTGTCGTCTTCGTCGGTCATGAGAATCGCCGCGAGAAGCGCGTCCTTCCTGCGAAATCCCACGTTCGTGCCGTCCTTCACGCGATCTTCGAGACTCAGCTCGAGGGCATCGATCGGTTTGCATCGATCGGCCCCTCCGCGCGCATATACAAATAAATTATCCTGCCGAGGGTATTGAGACTTTCCCCGATGCTGTGCCCTCGGGGAAGTCCTGGCGATCCAAGGTCGTGATTCGAACGAACCCCCCCTCGTGCTCATCGGCTTGCCGTGAAAGGCGGCGCCCTCCGTACCGGTTGGCGCCGCCCGTCGTTCGTCAAGGCGTCACGAGGCTCGTCGCGCCTATCCGCTGCCCGGCGAATCCGTACCCTTCGAGCTCTTGATGGCGGCGTATGCCGCTCGATAGACGTCCCCCAACTCGGCGATTTGATTGGCATCGTCGAGGGTGATTTGGGCCCAACCCTGGACGGTTTGCACAGGACGTCCTGGGGCCAATCGACCCGTTTCTTCGGAAGACAACGGTACCCAGACGAGAGGATTCTTGCGGTCCATTTGGAGTCGCGTGAAGACCCACGTGCGCTTCTCGGCGACGTGCACTTTGAAATAGGCGACGGCGTCTTCGTACGCGATCGGGCGCTCGTGTCCCAAGAGCTTACGAATGGTCTCGAACGCTTCGAGCTCCTCCTTGGTGGTGACGATCTTGGTGCTGGTGTCGGGCGCCGAAGGCGGCGCCGAAAGTACGGCCGTCAGGGTTCTCTGTTTGGCCCACTCCTGAATGGCGTTCGCGACGATGGGCTTCCAGTTTTCGACGACGCTCTGCGTGAGGTTCCTCGTTTCGATGTTGGCGACCGCGAGCTTGGTGAACTCGTGGGAGGGCTCGAGGAGCTTCGTGAGCTCTTGGACGAGGAGGTTCTGAGCGCGTTGCCTCTGCGCGTAGGTTCGAATCAATTCGGCGTTGAATTTCGACTTCTGAATGAGCGTAAAGAGGTCGTAGGGCGGTGGCTCGTCGGCTGCGATGTCCCACGTCGCGAATGGCTCGCGATCCATGACGTGCTCGTTCACGACGTCCGTGAAGAAGCGCCAATGGACACCGTTCGTGAGGATGCCGAGCTTTACGTTCGGATCCTTGGCGAAATAGTCGGCCAGCTGCTCGTCGAAACCGGAGAGCTTGCGGCCGACCTCTTTGGCTTCGACGAAGAAGATGAAAGAACCGTTGTTCTTGAAACCCCAGTCGATGGGTTTCGTCGAACGATCCCTACCGAAATCGGCCTTGTATTCGGGAATGCACTCTCGAGGATCCGTGAGATCGTATCCAAGCAGGGAAAAGAACGGCCCGATGAGGCTTTGCCGTGTCGCCTGCTCGTTTCCCCGAACGTGATCCGCGAGTTCTTTGACGCGCTTGACGTAGGCTTCGATGGACTCACGAAGATTCATTCCACCCGCTCCTCCTCCCGCCCGAACATTGGGCCAACGTTCGAACGTAGGCTCGTTCGCGCGCGCGCAACATCCTCGCTAGGGAGGATGGGCCGCTGCGAGATGCGACGGTCGGAGCGTTGCGTTGCGAGATGCGTCGGCCGTCAGCCGGCGTCGGCCGCGCAGAACTTCTCGCAGACTTTCGCGACGCAGCCGTCTTCGGCGGCTTGCCGGCGTTTGCACGCGTCGGCGCCCGCGTAGCAACCGTCGATGCAGGCGCAGTCGGTCGCCGCGCAGGCCCTTCGGCAGTCATCGATGCTCGTCGTGCACGTCGGCTCGGCGCGGCGCGCGACGCCTTGCTCTTCGCACGCGCCGCCGAAGCCTTCGAAGGCTTCGCATTTGCAGTTCTCGAGCGCGGCGACCGTCAGGCATTGGACGCACTTCTCGCCTTGTGGATCTGTGTAAGATGCACGTTGCTGACAGGCGAGCGCCACGTCGTTGACACCGTTGTCGAGCGGAGGCTCGTCGTCCGACGAACAGGCGGCCACCCCGGTGGCCACACCCGCGATGACCGCGGCGAACGCGAAACGGAACGCAAAGGACCGGAAGCGAAGGAACGACGTGCGCACGCCGAGAGAGTTCCATCGTTGCGGCGGACGTTCAAGCGGGGCCGCCGCTTTTCTGCGGTATGGCTCGGGTCCGGCACCCGTCGGGCGAGCGCCGTACCGTGGTTCATTTCGCGACGAGACGCACGCGATCGAGGTTCAGGTAGCCTTTGCTGCCTTGCGCGCCGTCGTAGGCGACCGAAATCGTGTTCTTGCCCGCGGCGAGCGTGAGAGGACCGGTCGCCGTGCCGTAGGTCTCGTAGCCGCCGGTCGAGGGGAACGCGAAGCTCGCGGTCGTCGTCGTGCCGTTGACGTCGACGCGTCGGACGGCTGGGTCACCCGCGGCGTAGCGAAACTCGACGTCGTACGTCCCGGCGGTCGGCAGATCGACGAGCACGTCGACGGATTGCCCGTTCTTTCCCCAGCCGGCGACGTATCCCCAGCCCGAAAAGCCTGCGAAATTCGCCTCGAGGCCGACGCCGTGGAGGTTCGCCTCTTCGGCCTCGTATTCGAGCGCCGGACGCTGCGCTCCAGGGCCCAGGACGCGCGCGGCGGCGGCGAGCGTCATCGCGGCCGAAGCGAGCGAGTTCACGCCGTCGGTGTCCGTGTCGTACGAGGCCGCCCAATCGCAGGAAATCAACCCCGAGGCCGGATCGCGCGCGTTCGTCCACGCGGCCATGGCGCTGCGTACGACGATGTCCTTGTATTCTGCATGCGATGGATCGACGCGGTACAGCTCCGCGAGGTAGCGGATCCCGATGCCCTTGAAGAGCTCGCCGTCGTCGCCGTTCGGGCTGCCGCACGGCCCGTCGCTGAGGATCGTCCCGAGCGAGGACGGACGGGTCTCCTTGTCCAGCATGTAGCCCGCGATTTTGTGCGCGACGGCGATGCGCGACGTGTCTCCGTCGGCGTGGGTGAGGGCGACGGCGGCGCCGATCATGAGGCCTTCGTTGTACGTGAACGACCACGTCGTGTTCAGCTCGCCCTTCGACGAGATGTTGTCGAACACGTGCCCGGTCTTCGGGTCCACCATGTACGTCGCCCAATAGTCGAAGGTCTTCTTCGCGAACGCCAGGTACGAGGCCTCGTTCGTCCGCTCGTAGAGGCGCGCGGCGGCGATGACGGGACCGGCGTTGCTCGCCGTGGCCTTGCTGTCCTTCTGTTTGCGCCACCAGATGCCGCCCGGGTGCGCGCCGCAGCACGTCTCGTCCCAGCCGTTCATGACGTCGGCGAAGATGTCGCGCGCCTTCGTGAGGTAGGTCGCGTCGCCCGAGAGGTCGTAGGCGCGCACGAGCGTGAGGACCATCCAGTTCAGGTCGTCGTAGAACTCGCGGTCCCAGCCGCGGGCGTTGCGCGATTCGTAGAACATCCGGATCGTGCCCGGATACGCCGTCGGGCCGCGCCGCTCCGCGCCGTCGAGCACGACGTCCCAATCGTGGGCGTACGTCCAGTACGTGTCCGTGTCGCGGAGCTGCGACCAATAGCGGAGCATGAGCGCCTCGAGGCCGCGGTCCGCGCGGACGTGCATCTCTTCGATGGCGGGGTCCGGCGGAGTCGAGCTGTCCGGTTCGGGGGTGCTCGCGTCCGTGGAAGAGGCGTCGGGGGGGCTCGCGCCGCCGTCGTCCCGCGAAGGACGATCCGGGGAGTCGAGCGGTGCCGGCGCCGGATCCGGCTCGGACGAACATCCCGCGAACGCGAGGACGATGGACGTGGTCAGCGTGAGCGCCG
>JBGAHN010000164.1:0-12657 GCA_044226145.1 Labilithrix sp.
GGCCCAAGAAGAACGAGATGCCGCGGCCGAGCAAGCCTGCCTTGGCGTAGCGATCGACGGCCAAATTGACGAGCGGCGCGCCCTGGTCGTCGACGCCCGCGACGCCGTACGAGCGTAGGATGGTGCGCTCGACACCGGAGGAGGTGTGCGTGTCGATGTAGCCCTGCACCTCGTCGGCGATCGATTGGGCGAGCTCGCGACAGCGGGCCACTTTCCGTTCGTCCATCGGCACGTGCAGCATGACGTTTTCGTGTTTGTCACAACGCACGCGAAAAGGCGAATGCGCGACGCGCCCTCCGAGGGCAGAGCGCGGTGGAGCGAACGCGGGACGGCGCGCGCGGGGTGCGACGCGGTGCGATCAGAAGAACGCGAGCCCGGTGACCGCAAGGCCGATCCCGAACACGGCGACGACGAGCTCGACCACGCGCAGCGATCGCGCGAACACGAAGCGGAGCGCGGCGGCGAGGAAGACGAAAGAGCCGACGCCGAAGAGCGCGCACGCCGCCGTTCCGGGAAACGGATCGCGTCCGAGCGCGGTGGCGAGGCGCTCTTCACGCGCTGCGTCGGACGAGGGCGTCGCGAGCGCTCCGTGATCGTCCGGGCGCGTCGCCAAGAGCGCGATGCGTCGTTCGATGCGCGCACGGTCGTCGCCGCCGGAGCCGACGATCGCGCCGCCGCTCGCGAGGAGCGCTGCCCGCGTCGCGCGAAGGGCCGCGAGCGCCGTCGCGACGTCCCCACGTCGTTCGGCGTCGTCGGCGATGCGCGCGAGCTCGCCTCGTGCCGCGGAAGACGCCTCGCAGAGGAGCGGGCAACGGGCTTCGGCGGCCTCTCGGTACGCGGCGATGGCGGTCTGGGTGTCGTGCTCGCCCCATGCCGCCTCCGCGCGCGCGACGGCCGTGCGTCCGGACGATCGCTGCACCATGCACGCAACGAGGACGAGCAGGCCGAGGCCGAGCCCGAGCGCAACGCTCGCCGCGATCGCGCGGGGCGTCGGACGATCCGCGCGGGCGGCGGCGCTCACTGAAAGTCACGCTTGCGGAAGACGACGGCGCTCACGGTGAGGAGCAGGCACGCGTAGAGCGCCGCGTTCGAGCACGCGCGCAGGACGTGGAGGTGTGCGGGCTCGGACGAGATCTGCCCGAGGAGCAGCGCGCGCTCGGGGACGTACTTGTCGAGGTTCGGCACGACGCGCGCGAGGGCGATGCCCACCGTGCGCACGGCGCTCCCGAAGACGCGCTCCGGGAGGTTGCCGAGGGTGTCGGCCGAGCGCCCGATGACGAACACCATCATCGTGAAGATCGCCGTGAGGAACGGCGACGAGAACGACGAGAACAACATCGCCACGGCCGTGACGATGGCGACCTCCGCGAGCACGAGGCCCGACGAGAAGAGGACGACGCGACGCTCGCCGCCCGCGCCGTCCGCGAGCAGCGCGGCGACCACGAACAAGACGAGCGACCAAGGAAGGACGACGAAGGCGCGCGTCAGCTTCGCGCGGAAGAGGGCGACGCCGAGCACGACGAACATGGCCCCCAAGCTGCCGAACGTGAGCGCGAGGTGCTGCTTCGACTGGACCGCGAGGATGGCGAGCACGGTGGCGCCGTCGATCGCGACGAAGGCGAGGATGGTGGCCCAAATCCCGAAGAATTTCCCAACGATGTACTCGTGGCGTCGGAGCTTCCGGGTGAGGATCGGAAAGACCGTCTTGAGCTCGAGCTCGCGGTAGAGCGACGTCGCGCCGAGGACGATGGCGACCAGCACGGCGTAGAGCGACATCGAGGCGGTGCCGACGTCGGCGACGATGCGCATCTCGTTGCCGATCGACATCGCGGCGATGACGAGGGCATAGGCCGAGGTGGCGAGCGCGAGCGCGAGCAGCCCGAACAGGACGCGAGCCCGAACGGCTTCGCGGTACGTGTTCATCGCGATGGCGAAGATTCGAGGAAACATCGGCGATCGTTCGATCGCGACACTACCCGTTCCGGCGGACCTCTGCAACGTAGCGTCGGACGAGATCGGGCACCGTGAGCATGGCGGCGCGCACGCGCTCCTCGAAGAGATCGCGGACGAGGCCGGGGCCCACGTCGACGAGGACGCCGTACGTCAGGAGGACGCGGGGCGCTCCGTTCGGGGCGACGAAGGGCTGGATCCGGAAGAAGCCCCACGCGTCGTCGATGCCGTGCGGGAGGGACGGCTCGAGCCAGAAGCGGATCTCGCGGCTGTCGGGGTGCATCGGGTCGATCGACGGCTCGTTGCGCACCCGGACCGTGTACGAGGTCTCGACGAGCGCGTTGCCTTGGACGACGTGGACGAAGCGCTCGCTGCCGCGTTGCTTGAGGAGCCGCACGTGCTTCGTGCGCGGGAGGACGCGGCGGTACGCGTTCACGTCGTCGAGCACGGCCGCGACCTCGGCGGCGCTCGCGTCGACGACGGTGTACGTCAGACCGCCGATGTAGCGGTGATCGCCGATCTCCCACGTCTGTTCGCGGATGACCGTCTCTCCCCGGTCGAGCCGCGCGGTCTCGCTCGCGCTCAAGGGATCGGCGTGAGCGCGGCCCGTCGCGGTCCCGAGCACGAGCGGCGCGCACGCGAAAAACGCGCACGCCCACGCGCGGAGCTTCCGGATCGGCCGCGAACGTCGCATCGACCAGCCAGGTTAAAGATCAAGCCGACCGCGCGCAAGCCGACCGCACGTCGCAGGATCGCCGCGGAAAAGGCATGGGTGCGGGAGGGCGCTCGCCGCGCGTGGCAAAGATTCCTGCACCGCCGGAATTTTCCAGCTCAAGTACCCACGACGAAGCGCACGTGCGGGCCGATGGTGACCCGGAGCGCGCCGCCGCAGGCGTGCAGATCGCCGTCGATCATGTAGGAGATGGGGCCCGTCGGTGAACGAACGATGATGCCCGACGTCGTCGCGTCGTAGGCGCACGAAGGCTCCATCGGCACCGATCGCAGGATGCGCGGGAGCTGGCGGACGAACGCGGTGGGCGAGGCGTGGATGCCGAGCACGTGGAAGCTCGACGGGCGCTCGGCGTACCGATGGAAGGGGCGGAAGGCGAGCCCGATTTGGTCGATCGTCCCGCTCGCGATGGCGAGGTAGTCGCGCTCCTCCCAGACCGTGCCGTCGTCGAGCTCCACGGAGCCACGAAAGGGCGCGGCCATGCGCCGGATCATCGCGCCGCGCACGAGCGTGCTGCCGATCCCGCGGAGGAGGGTCTCGGCGGCGACGCGCGCGCTCGGTTGGCCCCCGCGGTAGTACTCGGCGAGGAATCCGTGGACGACGCCCGTGCCGAAGAGGAAGCCGTATTTCTTCGCCATCGGCGGCGCGCTCTCGCGGCCGAACGTGACGGCGCGCGCGTCTTCGCCTTCGACGCGCATGACGTGGCGGCGCTCTTCGCGGAGCGACGACGCGCCACGGATCGCCACGGCGCGGACGAGACGCTCGAGCAGCCGCTCGGGGGTCGCGCGTCGGACACCGATCGCGTTGGCGACGGTGTTCATCGTGCCGCCGCGCAGGAGGGCGATGCGCGGGAGCTCGGAGGGCTCGTAGATCTCGAGCAGCCCCGTGATCGCGACGCCGCTCGTCCCGTCGCCGCCGCTGATGCCGATCACGTCGACGCCGCGCGCGCGGAAGTCTTCGGCCGCGCGGTAGAGCTGGTCGAGGGAGCCGGCCTCGCGGAGGAGGCCACGATCGCCGAGAGCGCGCGCGAGGCGGCGTGCGGCGTTCGGATCGCGCACGTGACGGCCGCTGCGCGGGTTGTAGATCACGCCGATTCCGGGCATGTCGGAGACGGGAAGGTGACCGCTCGGAGGCGCGGACGTCAAGCGACGTCGCTTTTGTCGGGCCTTCGTGCCAGATAAGAGGACGTGACGCCCACCGAGTCCTCCGAGCCGATCCATGCTGCCCATGCCGCCGTTCGGTCCGCGTTCGTCGTGCGACGCACGGGCCGCGACGCCATCCTCGTCCGTGGGGGCGATCGGGTGAGCTGGCTCAACGGTCTCTTGACCTGCGACGTCGCGAAGCGCCGCCCCGACGAGGCGCTCTACGGCCTTCTCCTCGAGAAAAAAGGGCGCATTCGAGCGGATCTCGAGGTCGTGCCGGAGGTGGACGGCGACGCGCTCGTGCTCGCCGTGCCGCACGCGGTCCGCGACGAGACCTTCGCCGCGCTGGACCACCACCTCATCATGGAAGACGTCGAGCTCTCGACGCCGGAGCTCGCGTTCTATGCGGCGTTCGGTCCGCGGTCGGCCGAGCTCGTGCGGACCGGAGATGCGCCGTTCGCGGGGAAGATGGATCTTCTCGGCGTCGGGGGCGGCGTCATTTTCGGCGTCCCCAACGAGCGCGCGGCGGCGTTCGAAGACGCGCTTCGTGCGAAGCTCGGCGAGCTCGACGGCGCCTTCGGGGACGACGAGGCGTACGCCGCGCTCTGCATCGAGCAAGGGCTCCCGCGCTTCGGGGTCGAGTTCGACACGACGATGCTCCCGCAGGAGGCGTCGCTCGAGAAGCGGGCGGTCTCGTTCGACAAGGGCTGCTACCTCGGCCAGGAGGTCGTCTACATGCTCGAGCACCGCGGGCACCCGAAGCGCAAGCTGTGCGCGATCGAGCTCGAGGGGACCGACGTGCCGGCGAACGGCGCGAGCGTCGCGACGGCGGCCGGCGAGGCCATCGGCGACGTGCGAAACGCGACGCGAGGGCCGCTTCGAGGACGCGTGCGGGCCCTGGCCATGATCAAGTGGTCGAACGCGAAGCCCGGGACCGAGCTGCGCGTCGACGGACGGGCGGCGCACGTCGTTTCGGTCGGCGACGTCGTCCCGGTCAGCGCCCCGGCGACGTAGGGCACGACGGGGAGGACGCAGGAGACCTCGTCATCACGCGTCGACGTTGCGACACGGCGCGCCCTCGCGCGGCGCTGGCCGATGCCTCACGGCGTCTTCGGCGGAGGCGCGAAGTCGACGGGAGCTTCGCTCGCGGGCGGGGCGGGGCAGCCGGGGCTCTCGCCGGTCCGGACGCCGGGGACGTTCGGGCAACGATCGACGGAGTCTTCCACGCCGTCGTGATCGCTGTCGCGGCCGAGCGGCGCGTAGGTGAAGCCGAGGAGGAACCGGAAGCGCGGGGTCGTGATGGCACCGTCGCCCGTCGGGATGGGGCCGCCGCCGCCGCCGAAGAACGCGACGTCGCCGCCGGCGAAGGGGGCGGAGCGCAGTCCGACGAACCACTCCGCCGGGACGATGTACGAGCCGTTCGGGCGGGTGGAGAAGCCGGTCGTCGAGGGCACGGTGTCGTGCTGCTCGGCGAGGTTGACGTACCCGCGCGCCTCGACGAGCGCACTGAGCCGCTCTTCGCGCAAGAGGTCGTAGCCGGCGCCGAGGCCGAGGCCGATCTGCGTACCGATGCGTCCGCCGGCGAACTCGGTGACCGGACGGAGGCGGGCCGAGACCTCGGCGCCGAAGAAGGCGCGCTGGAAGCGGTAGTCGGCCGCGAGGCTCGGGACGAAGACGGCGGTGCGTTCACCCGCGAAATCGCTACTGTTTCCGGATGGCGCAGACGTCGTGAAGCGCGTCGTGAGCGACCACGCGCGACCGGCGCCTCCGGGCGGCGCGCTCGTGTCGAACCGTTCGCGCACCCGTGGCACGAGGGCATAGGCGAGGCCGAAGCGCAGATCGCGAACCGCGGTGTCGGAGAGCGAAGAGCCGCCCGTCAGCGGGCTCGTGCCGGCCCCCGTTTGAACGAAGGTCGCCGGCAGCCCGAAGTCGAGCTGGAGCCTATCGGTCACGCCGTAAGCGAACAGGAAGTTGCCGGTGACCTGATCGTCGACGACGTAGCGCTCGCTCCCCCCGGGGCCCGGAGAGGCGACGCGGAGGATGAGCGGGCGGGATTGGTACGTCGTGACGAGCCCGAAGCCGAGCTGCCCGCGCGCGATCGTCTCGGTGCCGGACACCGTCGCGAAGCGGGTCGGCCCGGCGTTCGGCCAATAGGTGTCGCTGTTGATGCACGTGCTGACGAGCGGGTTCGTGCACTCACGGGCTTCCGCGGGCGAAGCGAACGCCACGACGAACGAGCCGACGAGGAAGGCGACCGACGACGAGAACCGGACCGCGTGCCATCCGGACCGAAGAGCCACGCGCATGGGCGCGGACCATACCAGAGTTGACGCATCGCCTTCATTGGGAAAAAAGCGGCGTATGGAACCTCTGTCGGCGTCGCGCCCGATGCAGCTCGCGAGCGGATCGCCCCGCAGGCGCGAGATCCTCGAAAACCTCCAGCTACCATTCGTCGTGGCGGCGGCGCCCGTCGACGAGTCGACCGCGGCCGGCGAGTCGGCGGTGACCTACATGGAGCGGGTCGTCGGGCTCAAGCTCGGCGCGGCGGCGGGCGCGGGACCGGCGAACGTGGCCGCGATCCTCGTCGCCGACACGTCGGTCATCGTCGATGGGGCCATCGTCGGCAAGCCCGGATCGACGGCCGAGGCCGAGGCGATGATCGCGAGGCTCGCCGGCCGGACGCACGAGGTTTGGACGAGGTTTTCGCTCGGGGCGCCGAACGACGCGGCGGGCGGACCCACGGGCCGTTCCGAAGGCGCGACGCCCGACGGCGTCGCGACCAAGGCGCGCGTGCTGCACGCGGAGACCGTCGTGACCCGCGTGACGTTTCGTCCGCTGACCGCCGAGCGCGTGCGCGCCTACGCCGCCAGCGGCGAAGGCATGGACAAGGCGGGGGCGTACGCCGTCCAAGGGCTCGGGGCGAGCCTCGTTCGGCGCATCGAAGGGTCGTATTCGAACGTCGTCGGCCTGCCGGCGTGCGAGCTCGTGCAAGCGCTCGAAGGTCTCGGGCTCCTTCCGTGACGGTGGCCTCGGACTCGAAGCGCGCGCTCCGGCGGGATGGGTGGATCCTCGCGCTCGTGGCGCTCGCGCTCCGCGTCGTCGTCGTCGCGTGGGCGGCAAAGACCTTCGGTCCGACGGCGGACGGCGCGTTCTACGACGTCGTCGCGCGGCGCATCGCCGACGGGCAGGGGTACACGTGGCTTTGGCCCGACGGCGTCGTGACGTATGCCGCCCACTACCCTGTGGGTTACCCGGCGCTCGTCGGCCTCGCCTACGCCGCGTTCGGAGCGCGCCCGGTCGTCGCCATGATCGTCAACGCCGTCTTCGGCGCGCTCGGCGTCGTCGCTGTGCACGGGATGCTCGCCGAGACCTCGTCGCGAAGGCTCGCGTTCGCCGGCGGGCTCGCGATGGCGCTCCACCCCGCGCTCCTCTTCTACACCCCCGCGCTGATGACGGAGGGGATCACGGCCTCGCTCCTCGCCGTCGCGACCGCCGTGGCGACCCGGCTGCGCAGTGCGCAAGATGGCGGATTCCTTGGGCGTTTCGGGATCGTCGGGCTCGGGCTGATCCTCGGTCTTTCGACGCTCGTGCGTCCCCAAACCATCGTGATGGCGCCGGTCTTGGGCTTCTTGGTGGGCGCGCGGATCTCCTGGCGCCGCGGGTCCGCCGTCGCCGGGCTCGTGCTCGCGACGGCCATCGCGACGTGCGCGCCGTGGACGGTTCGCAACTGCGTGCGCATGAACCGGTGCGCGCTCGTCAGCGTGAACGGCGGTTGGAACCTCGCCATCGGCACGCAGACGACGAGCGGCGCATGGACGGCGCTCGCGGTGCCTGACGCGTGCAAGGAGGTCTTCGACGAGGCCGGAAAGGACGCGTGCTTCGGACGCGCCGCGAAGGCGGACATCGCCGCGCACCCCGTCGCCTGGCTCGCGCGCGCCCCGGCGAAGCTCCGCGTCACCTTCGACTATTTCGGCGCGGCGCCGTGGTATTTGCACGACGCCAACCCCGCGGCGTTCTCGGATCGCGCGAAGATCGCCCTCGGGACGATCGAGACCGTCGTGAGCCGCGCGCTGCTCGCCGCCGCGCTCGTCGCGATGGCCTCGTGGCCGGGAAAACGCCGCGTGGCGCGCCGCGCGCTCGCCGCCTTGGGGTTCGTCTTCGCGCTCTCGCCGGCCGGCGTCGTCGCTTACCTCGCGCTCGCGTTCGGGATCGGGCTCCTCGGCCGCGAAGGACTCGCGCGCGCTCCCCTCGTCGTCCCGGCCACGGCGGCCGTGATCTTCGCGACCGCCGCGACGCACGCCGTCTTCTTCGGCGCGGGCCGCTATGGCCTCCTCGTCGTTCCGTTCGTCACGGCGCTCGCGTTCGTGCGGCCGCGCGATCCGGACGAGCTTGCACGCTTGCGAAGCGCCGACGGATGATTCAAGTTGTGCGGCGTCGACGCCGTTCAGGCGATCGCCGGCGGTCCGACCTCCGAAAGGAAAGGCGGCCGCGGGAGGAAAGTCCGAGCTCCACAGAGTGCGATGCCGGGTAACGCCCGGTCGCGGAAACGTGAAGGAAAGTGCAACAGAGAAAGACCGCCTGCCCGAAGCCCGCGTCCGCGCGATTTCCGGCAGGTAAGGGTGAAACGGCGGGGTAAGAGCCCACCGCGCCTCCGGTAACGGGGACGGCACGGCAGACCCCATCGGGAGCAAGGCCACATAGGCGAGCGTCAGCGCGATCGCGATCGATCCTCGGATCGTCGAGGTCGCGCCTGGAGGGTGACTCGCCCGAGCTCGCGGGTAGGCTGCTCGAGGCGTCCGGCAACGGCCGCCCTAGAAGAATGATCGTCGCCGGGCGCGGAGCGATCCGTGAACGGAACAGAACTCGGCTTACGAACGACGTCGACCACGGAGCCCGCGACCCAACCGGATCGCGGGCTCCGCGCTTTCTGGCGGAGGCGAGTGTGCTAGATGCACGAAGTGCCATGAACGCGGAAGAACGCCTCAGAGCCTTGCTCGAAGAGCGCATCGTCGTGCTCGACGGAGCGATGGGCACGATGATCCAGCGGTACAAGCTCGGTGAGGCCGAGTTCCGCGGCGAGCGCTTCCGTGACCACGGCAAAGACCTCAAGGGCAACAACGAGCTCCTCTCGCTGACGCGACCCGACGTCATCCGCGCCATCCACGAGGCCTATTTCGAGGCCGGCGCGCACATCGTCGAGACGAACACGTTCAACGCGACGACGATCAACCAAGGCGAATACGGGCTCGAAGCGCACGCCTACGAGATGAACGTCGCCGCGGCGCGCCTCGCGAAGGAAGCCGCCGCCATTTGGACGGAGCGCGATCCGTCGCGGCCGCGCTTCGTCGCCGGCGCCATCGGACCGCTCAGCAAGTCGCTGTCGTTCTCGCCGAAGGTCGACGACGCCTCGTTTCGCTCGGTGACGTTCGATCAGGTGAAGGACACCTACGTCGGTCAGGTCGAGGGGCTCCTCGACGGCGGCGCCGACGTCCTGCTCGCGGAGACCGCGTTCGACACCCTCAACATGAAGGCGGCGATCGTCGCCATCGAAGAGGTGTTCGCGGCGCGCGGCGTGCGCATCCCGGTGATGCTCTCCGTCACGATCGTCGACAAGAGCGGCCGCAACCTCTCCGGTCAGCTCGTCGACGCGTGGTACACGAGCATCGAGCACGCCCATCCGCTCTCCGTCGGCATCAACTGCTCGCTCGGCGGCAGCGAGATCCGCCCGTATTTGAATGAAATCGCTCAACTTTCGGGCGAGTTCGTCAGCTGCTACCCGAACGCCGGCTTGCCGAACGCGCTCGGCGAATTCGACGAGACGCCCGAGATCACCGCGCGCCTGCTCCGCGACATGGGCGAGGCGGGCCTGCTCGGCGGGCCTGCTCAACTTCGCCGGCGGCTGCTGCGGGACCACGCCCGACCACATCCGCGCCATCGCGCGCGCGGTCGAGGGGGTTCGCCCGCGAAAGCGCCCCGTCCAGGGCGCACCGCATCCGTCGCGCTTCAGCGGCCTCGAGCGGCTGACGATCCGCGACGACTCGAACTTCATGATGATCGGCGAGCGCACGAACGTCACCGGCAGCAAGCGCTTCGCCGAGCTCGTCAAACAGGGCGATTTCCAGACCGCGACGCAGGTGGCGCTCGAGCAAGTGACGAGCGGCGCGAACATCGTCGACGTCAACATGGACGAGGGCATGCTCGACGGTCCGGCGTCGATGACGACGTTCCTCAACATCATCGCGACGGAGCCCGAGATCGCGCGCGTCCCGGTGATGATCGACAGCTCGAAGTGGGAGGTCTTGCTCGCCGGCCTCAAGTGCGTGCAGGGCAAGTCGATCGTCAACTCGATCAGCCTCAAGGAAGGCGAGGCGGATTTCCTCGAAAAAGCCCGCACCATCCGCCGCTTCGGCGCGGGCGCCGTCGTCATGGCGTTCGACGAGCAAGGCCAGGCCGACAACACCGAGCGTCGCCTCGAGATCTGCAAGCGCGCCTACGATCTGCTCACGACGAAGGCCGGTTTCGATCCGAGCGACATCATCTTCGACGTGAACGTGCTCGCCATCGGCACGGGCATGGAGGAGCACGCGGACTACGCGCGGAGCTTCATCGAGTCCGTGCGCCTCGTGAAGGAGGCGTGCCCCGGCGTGAAGACGAGCGGCGGCATCTCGAACCTGTCGTTCTCGTTCCGCGGCAACAACGTCGTCCGCGAGGCGATGAACTCCGCGTTCTTGTTCCACGCGATCAAGGCGGGGCTCGACATGGGCATCGTCAACGCGGGGCAGATCGTCGTCTACGAGGACATCGAGCCCGAGCTCCGCGAGCGCGTCGAGGACGTCATCTTCAACCGGCGCCCCGACGCGACCGAGCGCCTCATCGAGCTCGCCGACAAGGTCAAGGGCAAGGGCAAGAAGAAGGAAGAAGAGCTCGCCTGGCGCGCCGGGACGGTCGAGGAGCGCATCGCGCACGCGCTCGTCAGCGGCGTCGTCGACTTCATCGAGGCCGACTGCGAGGAGGCCCGCCAGAAGCTCCCGCGCCCGCTCGACGTGATCGAAGGGCCGATGATGGACGGCATGCGCATCGTCGGCGACCTGTTCGGCGCCGGGAAGATGTTCTTGCCCCAGGTCGTCAAGAGCGCGCGCGTGATGAAGCGCGGCGTCGCGTACCTCGAGCCGTTCATGGACGCCGAGAAGGAGAAGCTCGGGCGGTCGGATCAGGGCACGGTGCTGCTCGCGACGGTCAAGGGCGACGTGCACGACATCGGCAAGAACATCGTCGGCGTCGTGCTCGGGTGCAACGGCTACCGCGTCGTCGATCTCGGCGTCATGGTGTCGGCCGACAAGATCCTCGACGCGGCGGTGAAGGAGAACGTGGACGTCGTGGGCGTCTCGGGCCTCATCACGCCGTCGCTCGACGAGATGGTCTTCGTCGCGCAAGAGATGAAGCGCCGCGGGATGGACCGGCCGCTGCTCATCGGCGGGGCGACGACGAGCCGTCAGCACACGGCGGTGAAGATCGCGCCCGAGTACGACCACCCCACGGTGCACGTGCTCGACGCCTCGCGGGCGGTGGAGACGGTCTCGTCGCTCATCGACGCCGACAAGCGCCGCGTGTTCGACGAGAAGAACCGGGCCGATCAGAAGCGCCTGCGCGAGCTCCACGGCAACAAGCGCGTGCGCCCCGTGTTGCCCTTCGAAGAGGTGCGCGCGAAGGCCCCGAAGCTCTCGTTCGACGAGACCATCTGCGTCGCGCCACCGTTCCTCGGCGCCAAGCCG
The DNA here is from genome assembly GCA_044226145.1 of Labilithrix sp. Lineage (GTDB taxonomy): Bacteria > Myxococcota_A > Polyangia > Polyangiales > Polyangiaceae > Labilithrix. The sequence goes on from JBGAHN010000164.1 coordinate 11,595, forward strand.
ATCGCGGTCGAGCTCTCGGAGCTCGTGCCTTACATCGACTGGACCTTCTTCTTCACGGCGTGGGAGCTGCGGGGGAAGTTCCCCCAGATCCTCGACCACCCGGAGCAAGGCAAGGCCGCGCGCGACTTGTTCGACGCCGGGCGAAAGCTCCTCGACCGGATCACGGCCGAGAAGCTCCTTTCGGCGAAAGGCGCGTACGGCTTCTGGCCCGCTGCGCGCGACGGTGAAGACATCGTCCTCTTCACGGACGCGTCGCGCGGGCGCGAGCTCGCCCGCTTTCCGATGCTCCGGCAGCAGCAAGCGAAGACCGGACCAGGCAAGAGCGAAGACGGCGATGCGTCGCCGGAGTTCGCCTCGCTCGCCGACTTCGTGGCGGACGCGGCTTCAGGCGTGCCGGACTACATCGGCGGCTTCGTCGTGACGGCGGGGCTCGGGGCCGACGCGCTCGCCGAACGCTTCAAGAAGGAGCACGACGACTACTCGGCCATCCTCGTGAAATCGCTCGCCGATCGGCTCGCCGAAGCCTTCGCCGAATGGCTCCACGAGCGCGCGCGAAGGGCGTGGTATGCGCCGGACGAAGCGCTGAACCACGAAGATCTCCTCACGGAGCGCTACCGCGGCATCCGTCCGGCGCTGGGCTACCCGGCGTGCCCCGATCACCTGCCGAAGACGACGCTCTTTCGGCTCCTCGACGCCGAATCGCAGAGCATCGCGCTCACGAGCTCGCTCGCCATGACACCGGGCGCGAGCGTCAGCGGGCTTTGGTTCGCGCATCCGCGGTCGCGCTACTTCAACGTCGGCAAGATCGGGCGCGACCAAGCCGAGGACTACGCGCGCCGCATGGGTAAGCCGCTGGGCGAGATCGAGCGATGGCTCGGCTCGAGCTTGGGGTACACGCCCGGGAGCTGAACGAAAAGCCCCGCGGATCCTTCGTGGATCCTGCGGGGCTTTGCACGCGCCGGTGGTGGCGGTGGCGCGTTCAGAACTTCACGGACGAGCCGCAGCCGCAGCTGCCGGTCGTGTTCGGGTTGTTGAACTTGAATCCGGCGCTGTGGACACCTTC
>JBGAHN010000165.1:0-12609 GCA_044226145.1 Labilithrix sp.
ACCGCGCCCGCAAGATGGACCTCGCGAAGTACGCGCTCCAAGCGATCCTCGAGGGCTTCGGCGACGCCGCGCCCGCGCGCGACAAAGAGAACGCCGAGGCGCACCTCCTTCGCGGCCTCATCTTCCGCGAAGCGGGGCAGCGCGCGGTCGCGCTCACGGACTTCGAAGCCGCGGTGAAGAAGCGCCCCGACATGGTCGAGGCGCTCGTCAATCTCGGCTCGATGCGTCTCGAGGCCGGCAACGCGACCGAGGCGCAGCCCGTCCTCGAGAGCGCGACGAAGTTCGGACCGAACCTCGCGGTCGCGCACTTGAACCTCGGTGACTGCTACCGCCTCCTGAACCGCCCCGCCGATGCGAAGACCGAGTTCGACAAAGCGCTCTCGCTCGACTCGACGCTCGCCGCTGCGCACTACGATCTCGGGCTTCTCCACTTGAACGCGCAGAACATGCCCGGCCTCAGCGCCGATCAGCAGGTGTCGACCGCGATCAAAGAGTTCGAGCAGTACAAGAGCATGCGTGGCCCCAAGCCGCCGCCCGGCGTCGACGACCAGATCGACGACCTCTTGAACCGCGCGAAGGCGAAGCAGGCCGAGCTCAAGCAGGGAACGGCTGCCCCCGCGGCTGCCGCGCCCGCAGCGCCTGCCGGTGACGCTGGCGCCGCCGCCAAGCCGGCTGCGACTGGCGCTGCCCCGGCGAAGAAGTAAGCTTGAGGTTCGGAGGCTCATCGATGAAGAAGCTCACTCTTGCCGCCGTCACGCTTGCCGTCGTCGCGTTCGCGGGAGGAGCTCTCGCCGACGAGCCGGGAAAGATCACGCTGAACCCGCAGACGATCTACGGCCGCGCCGCGCGTCCGAGCGTCGTCGTCGAAGTGCAGCGCGCGACGATGAAGCTTCCGCTGAAAGACCTGACGCAGCCGAGCGCCGCGGCGGTCACGACGGCGGCGAAGAAAGAACCGTTCTGAGGGAGATGGCGACGATGAAACGACTCGGTCTCGTGCTCGCTGGGCTCTTTGCCTTTGCCGTCGTGGGTCTCGCCGACGAGAGCGAGGCCTTCGCGCAGCAAAAGGGCGGCGTCATCACGATCAACGAGGTCACCATCGTCGGCCGCGTGCAGAAGCCGGTCGCGTCCGTCGACGTGAGCAAGATCCAGCCGAAGCTCACGCTCGAAGAGCTGCGCCAGCCCTTCCTCGAGCGCATCGAAGAAGCGGCGCGCAAAGATCCGTTCTGAGCGTCGGGGACGCGCCGCTTCGACGCCTCGCCGCCGTGGACGGGACCGTCGCGGTAGCGGGCGAGGGGAGCGCGCCTGCCGTTGGGATGCGACCATGATCTTGCTCTTCGCGTTCGTCGTCGCGGCCGGCTGTGCGATCGCGAGCGGCCGTCGGCTCTGGCTCGCCGCTCATCCGACGCGCTTCGATCCGCGGGCCCTCCGCGAAGGACTGCCGGCCGACGATCCTCTCACGGCGTTCCGCGCGCTCGCCGAGGCCGATCCGGCGGCCGCCTGGGAGCGCGATCTGGCCGAAGCATTGACCGCGCCCGCCGACGTCCGCCCGGCCCTCGTCAACGAGCAGCTCGGCGAGCTCGACGCGAACCTGGAACGCTGGTCCCGCGTCCCTCGCGTGTGCGCGCGCGTGTCGACGAGCTTCGCCCTCGTGCTGGCGACCTTGGCGTTGCGCCGCGGGCTCACCGATCCGCGGGCGCTCACCCCGGACGTCCAGGCCCTCGTCCTGCACGGCTTCGTCGGCGACGCGCTCACGATCGTCGCCTGCGGGCTCGCCGGGGCGGCCTTCTGCGTGGCGGCGCACACCCAGGCGCAGCTCCTCGTGCGAGAACGTAGGCAAGCCGCCGACAAGCTCCTCGAACGTCTCGAACGGGCGTCGGCCCCCGTCGAACCCGCGGCACCCCCCACGTAGGAGGAAAGGCGCTGTACTTCCGGGCCGTTCTTTCGATAGCATCGGAGCGCGTCGACATGGCTCACGTCGCCGGCGGAAAGAACGCAAAAGCTCGGCTCGCGACGGAACTTTCGTCCACGCCGTCCGTCTGTTGGAAGACCGCGACGCGTGCGCGGCTCGCGCGAACGTCCCGCCGAAGCGAATTTTCGAGGAGCGAAGGATGAACGTAGGACCCGGACAACAGGCTGGACAATCCGGAGCGCCGGGCACGAAGCCGGGACAGATGACCGCGGTCATGCGGGCGATGTCGGTCGCGACGGGCCCCAAGGTCCTCCGCATCGGTGTCGTCCAGGGCGGCCGCGTCATCGAAGAGCGCGTCATCAAGCAGCGCACGACGGTCACCATCGGCTCGAACGAGAAGTCGATGTTCGTCATCCCGTCGCAGGCCGTCCCGCCGATGTTCAAGCTCTTCGAGCTCGTCGGTGGTGACTACTACCTGAACTTCGTCGACGGCCTGACTGGGCGCGTCGCGCTCGCGAGCGGCATCACGGATCTCGCCGCGCTGCGCGGTCAGGCGAAGAAGGCCGGCGGCGTCTATCAGGTCAAGCTCACCGAAGAAGCACGCGGCAAGGTGGTCGTCGGCGAGACGACGTTCCTCTTCCAGTTCGTCGCGCCGCCGCCCGTGCAGCCGCGCCCGCAGCTCCCGCTCGCCGTCAAAGGCGGGCTCGCGAGCCAGATCGACTGGTCGCTCACGATCATCGCGGCGTTCAGCTTCCTCCTGCACTTCGGCATCGTCGGCGCGATGTACTCGGACTGGATGGACCCGGTCGTCGGCGACGAGAGCAACGTCGCGACGCTCGTGGACTTGATGAAGAACATTCCTCCGCCCCAGGTCGAGGAAGTGCAGACGCCGGAAGTGTCCACCGACGCGACGGAGAAGGCGCAAGAGCCGACGAAGTCCGCCGGGACGACGAAGAAGGCCGGCGGCGCGGGAGGAGCGAAGGCGGCCGGCGCGGGCCAGAGCGCAGGTGCCGTCAGCGACGCGAAGGCCGCGGCGCTCGCTGCCCAGGCCGACGCGATGCAGATGCAGATGCTCGCGGCGCTCAACGGCGGCTCGTCGGTGCAGGGCGCCCTCAACCGCAGCGACATCCCGGCGGTCGACTTGTCGGGCGCAGCCGCGTCGAACGCGGGCGTCGCGCAAGGCTCGGGCGACCTGAAGCTCGGAAGCGGCGGCTCCCCCGTCCAAGGTGGCGGCGGCAAGGGCGGCGGCCTCTCGGGCATCGGCGGCGGCACGAAGGGCACGGGCACCGGTACGGGCGCCGGCGCCGAGACCAAGGTGGCAGGCCCCACGGGCGTCGCGACCATCGGCGGCACGTCGTCCTCCGTCCCCATCAGCGACGCCGACCGCGTCATCGCGGGGCTCCGTGCGCGCTTCAAGAGCTGCTACCAGACCGGCCTCAACTCGGACCCGAACATGTCCGGCAAGGTCGTCATCAGCGCCAAAGTCGGCCCCAACGGCGAGGTCTCGTCGTCGGATGTCAGCCAAAACACTGGACTTTCCGACTCCGTGGCCAAGTGCATCGCCCGCGTGGTCAAGAACGCGACGTTCAGCGCGCCGGGTGGGGGTGGTTCCACGCTCCAAATTCCGGTAACGTTCGTTCAGCAGGGCAAGTAACGGCAAACCGGCGGGGCCCCATGGCTCGTCGTCCGGTTTTCCAACCGCGACACCCTGCCGCTGCGGCGCTCGGCTTCGTTGACACGCCGTTCCGGATCCCACTACATTCGTGCAGCAGGCGGGAAATTCGATGAGAATTCGCTCTTCGACGAAAGGCTTGGTCGCTCTCGCGCTGGTGGCTTACGCAGCCGCTCCGGCGAGCGCACAGCCGGGCCCTGCGACGGGCAACGGCACGTCGCCCACGAGCACGAGCCCCACGGGCCCGACCACCACGGGCTCGGCGACGTCCGAGCGCAAGACGCAGCTGACGCCCCAAGAGCAGCTCGACGAGGGCAAGAAGCACATCTCCCGCATGGAGCAGTCGGCCGGCAGCATCCGGAACATGCTCTCGCAGGCGCGCAAGGATCACGACGTCGTCAAGACGCTTTGCCTGAACGACAAGCTCTCGCAAGCGGACGTCGCCGTGCGTTCGGGCCGCGAGCGCTCCTCGCAACTGCAAGCGGCGGTCGCGCGCAACGACGCCGAGCTCGCGAACCACGAGTTCACGATCCTCACGGTCCTTCGTCAGCGCTCGGAGCAGATCGCGACCGAAGCGAATCAATGCGTCGGCGAAGAGTCGGCGTTCGTCGGTGACACCCAAGTGACGATGTCGGTCTCGTCGACGATTCCGCCGGACGAAGCCGCGTATCCGCAGGAGCCGGATCCGTCGTTGGTCGCTCCGCCCCCTTGTACGAGCTGTACGCTGTAGGTTGGATGTTCCTCACGGGGAACATGCACGCATCGCGCGCATCGCTTCCCGCATTCTTCAGGACGAATGACGTTGCAGCCGAGCTTTGCCGCGAGTAGTCGTAGTCCCAGCTGCGCGTGAGTTTTCGATGCCGCCGAGGGTCGTTGGCTCGGCGTCGCGCTCTTGCTTCTGAATCTCCAATGACGAAACGCACCGCCCCCGGAGAGACCCGTCGATCGCCTGGCCAGGACCGGCGTTTTCGTTCGACCGCGTGGCGTCGTCTCGCGGGAGTGCTCGGTGGCTCGGTGTTCGCGGCGACCGTTCTCGCGTCGTCGCGCGAGGCGAACGCGCAAGCGTGGCTCCAGGATCGACGAACGTCCGAAGGCGCGGGCATCCGCGTCGGCGATCTCGAGCTCCACCCGGGCATCGGTGGAGAAGTCGGATACGACTCGAACTGGTTCCGACGAACCTTCCGCGAAGCGCCGGCGGGGCTCGTGTACGTCAACGGTGCGCCGCTCGCGCCGCCCGTCGAGGCCGCCGTGTTGCGCATCACCCCGTCGCTCACGCTCTCGACGCTCGGTAGCCAGCGGCTCGGTGAAAACGCCCCGAAGCCGCGTGTGGCGTTCCAGGGAGGCATCTCGGGCTCCTATTTCGAGTTCCTCGGCTCCGACAACATCGCGGCGAACACGGACATTCGCAGCCAGCGCAACGTCAGCCTGAACGCGAGCGCGCGTCTCGACGTCAATCCAGGGCGACCGCTCGGCTTCGGCGTCTTCGGGACCTTCGCGCGTCAAATTCAGCCGTCGGCCGTCGCCGATCCCAACCTCTCGTTCAACCGCGACAACCTGACCGCGGGGGCCGAAGTCGTCGCGCTGCCCGGCGGTGGGACGTTCGACATCCGCGCGGGCTACGAGTTCCTGGGCTCGTTCTACGAGCAATCGAACGGAACGCCGTACACGAGCTACATTCATCAGATCTCGGTCCGCGACCGTTGGAAGTTCCGCCCGCGCACGGCGCTCTTCCAGGAGACGTCGATTCAGTTCGTGAGCTACCCGAACGCCCAGCGCGCGGTGTACTCGCTCAACGGCATGACGCCGCTCATGACGCGGGTCGGTATCACGGGTCTGGTGACGGAGCGGTTCAGCACGCTCCTCGCGGGCGGCTATTCGGGGACGTTCTTCGAGCGCTCGGAGTTGGCGAGCACCCGCCAGTACGACAGCTTCAACGCGCAGGCCGAAGGCACGTTCTTCCTTTCGCAAGGAGGCGCCGGTGAGCCTGGGCAGGCGTCGCTCCTCTTGTCGACGTTGTCGCTCGGCTATGTGCGCAACTTCCAGCGGAGCTTGCTCGGCAACTTCTACACGTCGAACCGGGGGTACGCGAAGGTCGTGTACTTCTTCGGCGGGACGACGCTCCTGCAGCTCGACGGCTACTTCGAAGGCCAAAGCTACCCGCAGCCGTACTACAACGATCCGGCGACCGGTGCGCCCGTCGCGATCAACGGCGTCAACGGCGCTCCGACGGGCGATTTCACGAACTACCGCGTGGGCGGGACGCTCTTCGGCGAGTACCGCTTCAGTAACTCCTTCGGTATCAACGCCACGTTCGACTACTCGCAGACGATGAGCGACACGCTCCTCGCGGCCACGCGGGGCCCGAACCCGACGAACGAGTTCTACGATCTGGCGTGGCGCCGTTTCCAGGCGATGCTCGGCGTGCGTTGGTTCCTTTGATGACGGCCTTTTCGGCTTCGTGAGCGTTCGTAGGTTCATGAATTCGCGCGTCGTCGCTCGTTTTGTTGTTTGGCTCCGACTCGCGCTCGGACCCGCGATGGTGCTCACGGGCTGCACGCGGGGCTACCATCCGCCGCCGAAGCTGCCCGAGCCGGTCGTCAACCGGCAAGTCGGTCCCGGCGATGTATTGGACGTGCTCGTCGTCGGCGAAGAGAAGCTGCCGAAGGAGTACGAGGTCGGCTCGGACGGGAGGCTGGACTTTCCGTACACGACGCCCATTCCGGCCGCGGGGTTCGAGCCGCGCGAGATCGCGGCGGCGATCCGCGCGCGCCTCATCGAGGCCAAGTACCTGGTCGACCCGCAGGTGCAGGTCAGCGTCAAGGCGTACAACTCGAAGAAGATCCAGATCATCGGCCAGGTCACGCGGCCGGGGCCGCAGCCCTACCAAGACGGGATGACGCTCGTGCAGGCGATCTCGGCGGCGGGGTGGTTCACGCCGCTCGCCGACACGAACAACGTGCACGTCATCCGCCTCGTGCCCAAAGGGTCGGTCAACGCGGTCGTGAGCGTCGACGCGATCACGGACAACGTGCAGCCGGACGTGAAGCTCCAGCAGGGCGACACCATCAAGGTCGATCAGCGCCTGTTCTGAGAGGGCTTTCGCGCGCCTCGGACGAGGCGATCGGACGTGGCGATCGAGCGCGGCGGCGGGCGCTCGGCATTCGTTCGGAGGTGCGGTAGAACGTCGGCGATGCCGCGCCTGCTCTTGCTCGTGACGGGGGGAACGCTGCTCATGAAGCCGGCGGAGCCGGGCACGAGCGGGGCGCACCGCGGGGCCGTGGTCCTCGACGAAGCGCAGACGAACCGCGATCTGATGGCCGAAGTGCCGAGCCTCGGGCGCATCGCCGAGTTCGACACGCGGTTTCTGTTCCACATGGATTCGGCCGACATGCAGCCGCCGGATTGGCTCACGATCGCGCGCGCGGTCCACGCCGAGTTGCCCCGGTACGACGGCATCGTGGTCGTCCACGGCACCGACACGATGGCCTACAGCGCGAGCGCGCTGGCGATGCTGCTCGGGCGGCTCCCCAAACCCGTCGTCTTCACGGGATCGCAGCGCCCGCTCGTGGACGTCCGCACGGACGCGCGCCAGAACCTCGTCGACGCGGCGATGGTGGCGACGTTGCCCGTGCCGGAGATTTGCATCGTGACCTCGTCGCGGGCGCTCCGTGGCGCGCGGGCGACGAAGCGCGACGCGTGGGGGTTCGCGGCGTTCGATTCGCCGAACTGCCCGCCGCTCGTCGAGCTCGGGATCGGCGTCGAGGTCGGATCGCACGTCCTTCCGCCCGCCGATCTCGCGCCGTTCGACGGTCGGCTCGAGCCGCGTGTCCTCGCGGTCCGCGTGTTCCCGGGGCTCGATCCCGGGCTCCTTCGAGGCGCGATCGCCGCGGGCGTGCGTGGCTTGGTGCTCGAAGCGTACGGGACGGGCAACCTGCCGAACCTCGACGGCTCGCTCATCCCGATCCTCGAGGAGGCGCGCGCGGCGTCGATCCCGGTCGTCCTCGTGTCGCAGTGCTTTCGCGGCTTCGTCGCGCTCGATCGGTACGACGGTGGCGCGGCGGCGCAGGCGGCCGGTGCGATCTCCGGCGGCGACATGACCGTCGAGGCGGCGCTCGCGAAGATGATGGTCGGGCTCGGGCGGTTCGGTCCGGGCGCCGCGTTGACCGCGTACCTGACGGCGAGCGTCGCGGGCGAACGCGATCCGGACGAGCTTTAGGGCCGCCTCAGGGCCGCTTCAGGGCGCGTAGCTCTTCGGCGTGGCACGGGAGACGGGGACGTTGGCGACGCTCGACGCGTCCGACGAGGGGGCCGCGTCGCCCGGGCCGAGCCTCCCGAGATCGGCGCCGAAGAGCAGCGTCGGCGATCGCGAGGCGGGGCGGCTGTAGAAGTCCGAGCAGAGGTACGCGCGGACGGCGCGCTGCACCAGGATCTTCGACACGGCACCGAAGGGAACGGCCAGGAGGACGCCGAGGAAGCCGAAGAGTGAGCCGGCCGCCATCATCGTGACGATGACCTCGAGCGGCGCGAGGCCCACGGAGCGGCCGACGATGCGCGGCGTGACGAGCATCGCGTCGATGATCTGGACGCCGCCCATGACCATCACGACGGCCACGATCGTCCCGAAGCCCTGCCAGTCGAGGACGGCCATCGCGAGCGCGAAGAACATGCCGATCGAGAAGCCGACGTACGGCACGAAGGCGAGCATGCCGGTGAAGATCCCGATGGGCACCGCGAGCCGGATGTCGACGAGGCGGAGGCCGGAGGCGTAGAGCGCGGCGAGCACGACGTTCGCCGTCATCTGGCCGCGGACGTAGCCGCTGAGCGTGCGGTGGATCTGGCGCCCGACGTCGGAGATGGGGGCGGCGTAGCGGCGCGGGATGAGCTCTTCGACGCGCGCGACGATGCGGTCGAAGTCGATGAGCAAGTAGAGCGCGAAGACCGGCACGATGAGGAACGACAGCGCGACGCCGACGTAGCCGATGGTGCCGAACAAGAACGTGCGCGCGTTGTCGTAGGCGAAGCCCGACTGGAGGCCCGCGCCGAGCGCCTTCGAGAGATCGTTCATGGTGTGCGGCAGCTTCACGTGAAGCTTGTGCGCGAACCACGGCTCGATGCGGATTTGGAGCTCTTGGATCTGGCTCGGCAGCGTGCTCGCGGCGTCCGTCACCTCGTCGACGAACATCGGGATCGAGTACACGAGCGTGACGCCGACGAGGCTCACGATGCCGAGCATGACGACGATGGCGCCGAGCGAGCGCGGGACGCGCATGCCCTCGAGGCGATCGACGAACGGATCGAGGGCGTAGGCGAGCAGGAACGCCAGGAAGAGCGGAACGAGCACGCCGCGCAGCACGTACACGAGCCCCAGGACGAGCACGACGGCGAGGAAGATCATCTTCCTTCGGAAGCTCGTTCCCGGTTCCTTGCCGTTCGTGGCCATCGTTCGGGAATGCTACCATCGATGCCTTTCGAAAGACGCGTCGCGAGGGGCGGGGAGGCGTGTTTTCGTTCGGGATCCGGTCGGTCCGATCGGTCTCGTCGAGCGCCGTGACCGCCGGGATGGGGGCCGGTCGCCCCCGCGATCCTTCCGTGGTAAGCGAACCCGGCGATGTCGAAGCCCGCCGCCGATCCTTCCCCGACGCCCGCGCTCGCCCCGTTCGACGAGGACGCGCCCCGCCCGGTGCCCGCGCTCGAGCTCCAGGACGGCGTCACCTTGAGCCGGCTCGTTGGCGTGATGCGTCGCCTGCTCGGCCCGGGGGGCTGCCCGTGGGATCGCGAGCAGACCTTCGAATCGCTGCGGAAATACACGCTGGAAGAGGCGTGCGAGGTCATCGACGCCATCGAGTCTGGCAGCCGCGATGCGCTCCGCGAGGAGCTCGGCGACTTGCTCCTCCAGATCGTGTTCCAGGCCGAGCTCGGCCGTCGGGAGGGGGCGTTCGGCATCGACGACGTCGTCTCCGGGATCGTCGAGAAGCTCGTCCACCGGCACCCCCACGTGTTCGGCGACATGGATGCCGAGACGGCCGACGAGGTGCTCCAGAACTGGGAGAAGATCAAAGCCAAGGAGAAGGTCGGCCGAGGCATCCTCGCAGGTGTGCCGCGGAGCATGCCGGCGCTCGTCCGCGCGCAGCGGATCGGCGAGAAGGTGGAGCGCGTCGGCTTCGACTGGGAAGACGCCCGAGGCTCGCGCGCGAAGGTGGCCGAGGAGCTCGGAGAGCTCGACGCCGCGATCGCGAGCGGGGACACCGGGGCCGTGGAGGACGAGCTCGGCGACGTGCTCTTCGCCTTGGTCAACCTCGCGCGCCACGTGAAGGTGGACGCGGAGGGGGCGCTCCGGCGGACGATCGACAAGTTCACGCGGCGTTTTTCGCACGTCGAGGCCCGCGTCAAGGCCGAGCACGGCGGCTGGGGGGCGCCGGGCGAACGGGAGAACCTCCCGCTCGAGGTGCTCGACGGGTACTGGAACGAGGCGAAAGCTTCGGAAAAATCGACGGCGGAGTAGCGAAGCGATGGAGACCAAGACGGCGAGCAAGACGGCGGCGCCGCACCCCCTCGCGCGATTCCCCGAAGAATGGGCCGCGGAGCTGGTGCGCCTCGGCGGGCGTGCGTTCCACGGCAAGCAGGTGTTTCGGTGGATTCAGGCGCGCGGGACGACGGATCCGGCGGCGATGACGGATCTGCCGGCGGCGGTGCGCGCGCGCCTCGCGGAGGAGGGCGTCGGGCCGGTGCTCTCCATCGTGCAGGAGCGCCGCGCCACGGATGACACGCGCAAACTCCTCGTGGGGCTCGGCGACGGCGCGAACGTCGAGACGGTGCTCATTCCGCGGGTTTCACGCGGCAAATTCGACCATCCGGATCTTCCGCCGACGGACGACGTCGTCGACGCCGATGCGGCGGCCGCCGTCGAGGACGACGACGAGCCGGGCGAGGGCGCGTCGGGCGGTGGTGAGCCGGTGTCCGTCACGCAGTGCATCAGCACGCAGGTCGGGTGCGCGATGGGCTGCGTCTTCTGCGCGAGCGGCGTCGCCGGTTTGAAGCGCCACATGCGCGCGGACGAGATCGTCGCGCAGGTGCTCGTGGGGCGTTCGCGCCTCGACGAAGGGGAGCGCCTCCGCAACGTGGTCCTCATGGGCATGGGCGAGCCGCTCCACAACTACGAGTCGACCGTGCGCGCGCTGCGGCTCCTCACGCACCCCGAAGGCATCGGGCTGTCGACGCGCAAGGTCACGGTGTCCACGAGCGGCCTCGTCCCGGAGATCGGGCGCCTCGGCGAGGACTTCGGCGGGCAGATCGGGCTCGCGATTTCGCTCCACGCGGCCGACGACGAGACGCGCTCGCGCCTCATGCCGATCAACCGGAAATACCCGCTCGAAAAGCTCATGGTCGCCCTCCGCGCGTACCCGCTCCCGAAGCGCCGGCGCATCACGATCGAGTACACGCTCGTCGCGGGCAAGAACGACACCCTCGACGAGGCGAAGAAGCTCGCGAAGCTCCTTCGTGGCTTGCCGGTGAAGATCAACTTGATCCCGATGAACCCGATCGAGGCCTCGACGCTCGGACCGCCGGATCTGTCGGGGGTCTTGGCGTTCCAACAGGTGCTCTTCGACAGCGGGTATCCGTGCTTCATCCGGCGCCGTCGCGGCGACGACGTGAGCGCGGCGTGCGGGCAGCTCGCCCTCCTCGGCGCCAAGCCCAAGGTGCGTGTTCATCGCTCGTGACGTCGCCGCCGAAACGGAGGATCCTCGGGGCGATGGGGCTCGTGGAGCGTGAGGGCGGATCGTCGAAGGCGCCCAGCATGGCACCGGCGATGCCGGGGAGGACGCTGCCGGTGGGGGCGTTGGCGGTAGGGTCGCCGCCGGTGGGGTCGCCGATGTTCGTGGCGTTCGCGGCGTTCGCGTTCGTCGTCGCGCTCGCGCCGTCCGTCGCGTGGGCGGCGGATACGAGCTTCGACGACCGATCCTCGCGGCAAAGGCCGCTCGCCGAAGCACCGTCCGCGGCCGAGCGCTCCGACGCGCGCGATCCGTTCCGGATCAAGCCCGGCTACGCGCACTTGTTCGCGACGGCGCTCGTCGGTAGCGGCCTCCGGTTCAACAACCCCTACCGCCTGGCCACGCCGCTCGGTGGCGATGCCGAGAGCGTGTCGCGCTCCGCGACCTACGTCGACGTCGGCGGGGCCGTGACGTTCGGTCATCCGTTCGGCCTCCAGCACGGCGTCGCGCTCCGAACGGCGGTGGCCGTGGAGGGGATCGGCCAGCTCGTCCTCACGCCGTCGTACGTGGTGTGGCGGCGATGGACGAAACTCGCGCTCTTTGGGCGCGCCGGCGTGCCGTTGGTCCTCACACCCGACGCCACGATGGGGCTCGAGGGGAGCGCCGGCGCCGCGTGGTTCTTCCTGGGAGGCATCGGCGCGACCGCCGAGATCGTCGGTGATCTGTTCTATGGAACGGGCACGGCCGACGTGGCGACCACCACCTATCCCATGCTGTCGCTCCAAGCCGGGCTCATCGTGTCTTACGAGGTGCTGCCGTGATCGAGCCTCGAGGTGTCGTTCCCGATGTCGCTTCGCGTGCCCCCCGGACGACCCGTGGCGCGCTCGTCGCCGTCGCGATTTTCGGCGTGCTCTCGGCGGCGCCGACGCCGGGGGACGTCGGCGGCTGTGGGAGCGAGGTGCGCTTGCTCGATCGCGACGCTTACGCGCGCGCGCGAAAGACGCAGGATTGCCGACGCTGCGAAGAGTGCGCAATTCAGAGCGATCGCTGCACGCGGGCGTGCGACGCGGCGTCGCAGCCGGAGACGGTCGTGCCGGCGAGCTGCCGCCCGCTCTTTCACGACGGCGAAGTGTGTCTGCGGGCGCGGGCCGACGTCTCGTGCGCGACGTTCGCGCGCTACGTCGACGACTCTTCGCCGACGAGCCCGAGCGAGTGCGAGTTCTGCAAAGCGACGTCGAGCGCCGCGCTGGGAAAGAGCGAGGTCGAACCCTCGAACGCCGCGCTGGGAAAGAGCGAGGTCGAACCCTCGAACGCCGCCG
>JBGAHN010000166.1:0-12728 GCA_044226145.1 Labilithrix sp.
AACTCCGTCGAGCCCGACGTCTCGGGCCGCGCGGGCCTCGAGACGGCCTTCAACGTGCTCGACCTCGGCCTCCGCTCACGCCACGCAAAGACGGGCATCAGCGTCCTCCTCAACGTCAAGAACGCCCTCGACGACGTGTACCTCTCGAGCCGGCTGCCGAACGGCATCTTCACGTCCGGCTTCCGCCAAGCCTGGCTGGGGCTCAAATGGTCGGGGTCCTGAAGGAGGGGCTCCGTCGCCTCGGCTCGGGCACCGTCGACATCGCGTCGCTCGCCGCGTTCCGCATCGGCTTCGGCGCGCTCATGTTCGTCGCGAGCCTGCGCTTCTTCCTGCACGGTTGGATCCGCGAATACGATCTGACGCCGAGGCACTTCTTCCACTACTGGGGCTTCGGCTGGATCACGCCGTGGCCGGCCTCGTGGATGTATGTGCATTATGCACTCATGGCGACGTTCGCCCTGTTCGTGGCGATCGGGCTCTTCTACCGCGTCAGCATCGTCCTGTTCGGCGCGCTGTTCGTCTACGCGCACTTCGTCGACAAGACGAACTACCTGAACCACTACTACCTGGTCGCGTGCCTCGCGCTCGTGATGGCGTTTTTGCCGCTCGACCGCGCGGCGTCGGTCCGCGTGTGGCGTCGCCCCGAGGAGGCGTGGTCGCGGATCCCGACCTGGTGCCTGTCGCTCGTTCGGTTCCAGATCGGCTGCGTCTATTTCTTCGGTGGCGTCGCCAAGCTCAAGCCGGATTGGCTCTTCGACGCGCAGCCCTTGACGATCTGGCTCTCGGCGAACGCGGAGTTCCCGTGGATCGGGCCGTGGTTCCACGAAAAAGCCGTGGCCTACGCGTTCAGCTGGGCGGGAGCGGCGTTCGATCTGACGATCGTCTCGTGGCTGTCGATCCGGAAGACGCGGCCCCTCGCGATGACCGCGGTCGTCGTCTTCCATGCCGTGACGGCGCGGCTCTTCCAGCTCGGCATGTTCCCTTGGATCATGACGGCGTCGGCGCTCATTTTCTTCGATCCGAGCTGGCCGCGCGCGCGGCTCGAACGGTGCCGCCTCCTCGCGCCGCCGGATCGCGCGACGTCGGGTCCCGTGCGCACCACGCTGCCTCGGTGGGCGACGCCGCTGGTCGCCCTGTACGTCGTCTGGCAGATCGCCATGCCGCTCCGCCACTGGCTCTACCCGGGCAACGTGCTCTGGACGGAGGAGGGCTTCCGCTTCGCGTGGAACGTCATGCTCATGGAGAAGAACGGCGCGCTCGACGTCCGCGTGACCGATCCGCGCACGGGCAAGACGTTCGTGGTCGATCCGGCCGATTTCCTCACGCGTTACCAGATCAAGATGATGTCGACCCAGCCGGACATGATCCTCGAGTTCGCCCACGTCGTCGCGGACGACTTCGCGCGGCGCGGCATGCCGGGCGTCGAGGTCCACGTGGACGCCGAGGTGTCGCTCAACGGCCGCCGCCCGGCGCCGCTCGTCGATCCGCGGGTCGATCTCGCGAAAGAGAAGGACGGCCTCGCGCCGAAGACCTGGCTCCTGCCCGCGCCGGCCCATCCGCCGGAGTTTTGAGGGGCCGCAGCGCTGGACGTCGAGCTTCGCGAGGAGCCTTGGCGATGAGCCACACCGCGAGGAAGTCGAGGCAGTGAGGAGCTAGCTCACGAATGACGCCATGCGTCCAAAGTCTTCCATCAAATTGAAAATGAATTTCAATTCAAATGCGACGAGAAGCGACGAGAAAAGCGGGATCGGGCGAAATTCGGCTGGATTTCTGCGCGAAGTGCGGCAAAACGGCCCCGATCTCCGGATCGCTCGGCGAGGGGCCTTCCCCAAGACCCCTGGCCAAAACCCCTGGACAGTCGCCGCCAAGATACCTAACGGGGTCCCTACGGAAGGGCCCCGAGGGGCATCGCACGTTTCGCTATCGAAAAGGTGCGAGAAGCCCTACCATCCGCGCCCCGTTTTCACTATCTAGAGCACCTCCCATTTCGGAGCCCTGCCCGCGCTCAGCCAAGAGGAGAAGCGACACCATGGAATCGACCGGAACTCCGCGTGCTTTCGTCGGCCACCCCGCGCCCGACTTCACGATGGCCTCGACGAAGAACATCGAGACGCTCGCCGATCCCGTGAAGCTTGCCGACTACAAGGGCAAGTGGCTCGTCCTCGTCTTCTACCCGCTCGACTTCACGTTCGTGTGCCCGACGGAGCTCCGCGGCTTCAACGATCGCTACGAAGAGTTCAAGAAGCTCGGCGCCGAGATCGTCGGCGTGTCGATCGACTCCGTCCACACGCACCGCGCGTGGCTCCGCGCGCCGAAGGACCAGGGCGGCCTCGGCGATCTCCGCTTCCCGCTCGCGAGCGACATCACGCACTCCGTGTCGAAGGACTACGGCGTGTTCATCGAGTCGGCGGGGCACTCGCTCCGCGGCACGTTCATCATCGACCCGAAGGGCTACCTCCGCTCGTCGGTCATCAACGACACGGACGTCGGTCGCTCCGTCGACGAGACGCTCCGCACCGTTCAAGCCTTCCAGACCGGCGGCCTCTGCCCGATCGACTGGAAGCCCGGCCAGGCCACGTTGAAAGTTTGACGAGCACGATGCTCGGACTTCATCGCTCGCTCGCTCGAAGCCACCGCTTCGACGAGCGGGCGACCCCCATGTACCCGCAACGAGGAATTTCAGAATGAGTCGCTACACCGGTCCGCGCGTCAAAGTCATCCGCGCCCTTGGCACCGAGCTTCCTGGGTTGACCACGAAGAAGATGGAACGCCGTCCTTACCCGCCCGGCCAGCACGGCCAGGCGCGCAAGAAGCTGACGGAGTACGCCATCCGCCTTCGCGAGAAGCAGAAGGTCCGCCTCAACTACGGCGTGAGTGAGCGCCAGCTCCGTCTCCTGATGTCGGAGGCGAAGTCCGGCGGCGGTGCGACCGGTCACAAGCTCATCGAGCTGCTCGAGCGTCGCCTCGACAACGTGGTCTTCCGCGCGGGCTTCGCGCGCACGATCCCGGGCGCGCGCCAGCTCGTCAACCATGGCCACATCCTCGTCAACGGCAAGCGCGTCGACATCGCGTCCTACCGTGTCGAGAAGGGCGAGGTCATCACGATCCGCGAGAAGAGCAAGGCGCTCGCGAGCGTCGCGGCCGGGGCCTCGGTGGCCGACGGCTTCCAGACGCCGTGGCTCGAGGTCGACCGCGCGAACGCCAAGGCGACGGTCGCGGGCCTTCCGGACGAGACGGCGGTCCTCTTCCCGCTCAACATGCAGCTCGTCGTCGAGTTCTACTCGCAGCGCGTGTAGCTCCTCGTCCTCGGGGCTCGGCTCGTACGGGGCCGGGTATCCGCGGGTTCGTCGCGCCAGCGTGGCCTCCTCCTTCGGGAGCGGTCGCGTCTGGCGCGTCGTCGTTTTGTGCCACGCGTGCCGGCGGGTGTTGTTGAAAACAACATTCAATTTCTCTATAAGCGCCCGCATGGATCTTCGGGAAATGCAGGGAATGACGGGATCATCGGGCGTCCGCGCGAGCGAGGGGGCCGGACGAGGGACGCTCGGCGCGCGTGGAGCGTCGGAACGATCCTCGGGGACGTTCGGCGGAGCCCATCGGGGCGTCGTCTACGCGGCGCTCGTTGCCGCCGCGAGCGTCGTGTCCGCGATCAGCGGGTGCTCGAGCTCCGATTCCAACGGGCCCGCCACGGCCCTCGCGACGGACGCGGGCGCCGACGGCTCGGCGTCCTCGAACGACGACGCCGCGAGCTCCGGCGAAGCCTGCGCGGCGTCCCTCGAAGGTGCGTGCGGCGATTGCATGAAGGCGTCGTGCTGCGACGCGCTCGCGGCGTGCGAGCAAGATCCGGACTGCGCGGCGTGCGTCGCGGGCAAGGACGGCGACGCGTGCGAGCGGACCGCCGAGACCCACGAACGCGTCGACCACTACCTCGTGTGCAAGGGCGGCGCGTGCAACGCGGCGTGCATCGGTGAGAGCGAGAATTCTTGCGCGGGGCTGCTCAAGGATCTCGTGACCGATGCTTGCGCGACCTGCATGGAGGAGTCGTGCTGCGAGCAGGTGGCCAATTGCAAAGCGAGCGCCGTCTGCTGGGACGGCTGCTTCACGAACCACGACGAGTCCAAGTGCCACGGCGATCCCGACGGCCACGCCGTCTACCACGCGATGGGCGAATGCGGCTCGAAGCACTGCGCGAAGGTGTGTCAGTAGGCGCGCGTCGGGTCGCGCCCGAGCCCACGCCAGCCACGCGTTCATCATCGTGAAGGACCTTCCGTGGAAGGCGCGGCACTCGCGCGAATTCCCGGCAATTTCGCGCAAGAACGTCGTTAAAGTGAACTATCTATTAAAATAGAATTAAGTTCATTTACATGAACGTGGCCGTATGGCACACCTTCCGAGGATCGGGACGCACCCTGCGTCCCGCGGAGGTGTTCACCGCATGTCACGTCTTGCTTCCCTCGCGACCGGCGCAGCCTTCGCGGCCGTCGCGTGGACCGCGGCGTCCCCGGCGCGCGCGGTCGAGTGCGCGACGCTACCCCGGCCCATCTACGGGACCGGAGGAAGCGCCACCAAGCCTCTCCTCGCCAAGTTCGGCGCCGGCCTCTCGGCGGCGCCCGAGCCGCGCACCGTCGTCTATCAGAGCCCCGGCGCGTGCATCGGGCTGAACGCCCTGCTCGGCAAGACGAAGCTCACCGGCACGGCGAACTACTGGGACGCGTCGGGCACCGAGCAGACGTGCGATCTGGCGACGACCGGCGACGACGTCGACTTCGCGAACCTCGGCAACTCGGCCACGTCGTGTCCGGGCGTCGCGACGCTCCCGAGCGACGTCGGCGATTTCATCGGCGCCGCGAACACGTACGACCTGATCGTCCCAAAGGCGTCGAGCCAGACGTCGATCAGCGCCGAGGCGGCCTACTTCGTGTTCGGCTTCGGCCAGCAAGGCAAGGTGCAGCCCTGGGTCGACGAGACGCAGATCTACCGGCGCAACAGCACCGCGGCCGTGCAGCTCTTCATCGCGCTCGCGACCGGCGTGCCCGTCGAGAAATTCAAGGGCGTCGACACGAAGAACAACCAGGGCACCGTCAACGCGGTCGCGCAGTCGCCGAGCCCGGAGGCCGCCATCGGGCTCGTCTCCGGTGAAGTGGCGGACGCCAACCGCGCGAGCGTCCGCGTCCTCGCCTACCAGCACTTCGGACAGAGCTGCGGCTACCTGCCGGACTCGTCGCCGACGGCGTTCGACAAGCGCAACGTGCGCGACGGGCACTACTACATCTGGGCGCCCATCCACTTCTACGCGCGCGTCGACGACAAGAAGGCGATCGTCGATCCGGACACGCGGTACTTCGTCGAGCTCTTCACGGGCAAGTCGACGCCGCCGCCGAACTTGAACGTGCTCGAGGCCGAGATCAAGGCCGGCAACATCCCGAAGTGCGCGATGTCCGTCTGGCGCGACACCGATCTCGGGCCGATCCAGTCGTACGTGCCCGACGATCCGTGCGGGTGTTACTTCGAGTCGCTCACGAACGGCACGACGAGCTGCCAGGCGTGCAGCACCTCCGACACGTGCCCTTCCACCGCCCCGGCGTGCCGCCACGGCTTCTGCGAGGCACGGTGATGCGCGCGCTCCACAAGGGTATCGTGCTCTTCGTCGTCGGCGCCGCGTTCTCGTTCGCGTGTTCGTCGAGCGATCCGGAGGCCGCGCCGACGCGCAAGCCCGTGACGTCGCCCGACGACGACGCGGGATCGACGGCGACGGTCGACGGCGGCACGGACGACGCCTCGGTCGAACCCGACGCTTCGCCGGACTGCATCGGTGACGAGGGCTGCTTCAAGTGCGAACCGACGAAGCTCGTCGAGTTCTTGAATCGGTGCACGGACGGGCAGTGCGTCCCGTTCGACAACGCGGCGCGGGTCCCTCTCTACGAGCCGGGCAAGCCGCTGCCCCCGGTTCCATGAGCCGTTTCCCATGAGTCTGCGCAGGGTTTTTCCGAGGGTTTTTGCCTGCGCGGCGCTCGTCGTTCCTTCGCTCGTAGGGCGCGCATGGGCGGACGAGCCGGACGACGCGGATTTCGAAATCGCCGCGTCGCACGGAAGCGTCCCTGCGGACGGAGGATCGACGAGGCTCGGGGACGAAGGGGACGGGAGCGTCGACGGCGGTAGCGCAACCCCGTCCGTCGACGCTCCTCCCCCCGTCCCGACACCTTCTCCCGCGAGGGAAGGAGCTGCTCCGTCGGCCGCGTCGCCGTCGCCGGGGGCCACCTCCCCTGCGGCCGCGTCGCCGTCGCGCGTCGCCCCTGCGGATGCTGGAACCGATGACGCGCGGGAACCCCCGTCCGAACCCGAATCCGCGACCGATCCGGTCGTCGCCGCGCGCGAGCCGTCGTTGCTCAATGGCATCGGTCGACCGCTCGGCGTCTCGATTTCGGGGTACGTCCAAGCGCAATTCGAGGCGGCCTCCACTTCCGAAGATCAGCTCCAGCAAGATGGCTCGCCCCTCAACGAGGACCGATTCCTCGTGCGCCGCGCGCGCCTCCGCGTCGACCGCGTGTGGAAATACGCCGACGCCGCGATCGAGATCGACGGCAACACGACGCGGACGCCCACCGTCGGGTTTCGCCGCGCGGAGGTCTCGCTCTTCGTGCCGTCGGCGCGCGCGGGCGATCCGCCGATCGTGCGCGTGACGGGCGGGCTCTCGGAGATCCCGTTCGGCCGCGAGCTCGTGATTTCGCCGCGCTACCGCGCCTTCATGGAGCGCTCGGCGGCGTCGCTCGCGTTCTTCCCGGGCGAGCCGGATCTCGGCGTCCGCGTCTCCGGCGGCTATGCGTTCCTCCGTTACGCCGTCGCGCTGCAGAACGGCGTGCCCGTCGACGATCGGCCGGGGCACGTCGTGCGCGAGTTCAACGCCGCCAAGGATCTCGTCGCGCGGGTCGGTGTCGACACGAAGATCACGAGCGCCGTGAGCTTCGTCGGCGGCGTGTCGTGGCTCACGGGGACCGGCTTCCACCCGGGGACGCCGGCGCAGAAGGGTGGGCTCGTCTGGCGCGATCTCAACGAAAACAACGCCGTCGACATCGGCGAGACGACCGCCATCCCGGCGACGGCGGCGACGCCCTCGGAGAATTTTTCGCGCTGGGCGTTCGGCGCGGACGCGCAGGTCGAGTTCGCGTCGAAGCTCGGAAAAGGGCGCGTCTACGGGGAGGTCACGGTCGGTCAGAACCTCGATCGCGGGTACTTCGTCGCCGATCCGATCGCGACCGGCTTCGATGCGCGCGAGCTCGGCTGGTACCTCGCGCTCGTTCACGACGTCACGCGGTACGGGTTGGTGGGGTTTCGCGTCGACTACTACGATCCGAACGCCGACTTCTTCGATCGACGGCGAGGCAAGCTCGTGCCGACGAGCTCGTCGCTCACGACGCTGTCTCCGCTCGTCGGGATCGTGTTTCCGGGGAACGTCCGCCTCGTCGCGCAAGGGGACTTCATCCGCGACAGCCTCGCGCGCGACGATCGGGGCGTCCCGACGGACTTGAAGAACGACCGACTCACGGTGCGCCTCCAGGGGGAGCTGTGATGCGCCGCGGGTACGGTTGGATCCTCGCTGCCGCGACCGCGTGCGGCGAACCTTCACCGAGCGCGCTCGGCGAGCCCGTTCGCGTCGTCGGGGCGTCCTTCAAGGAGGGGACGCTCCCCGGCAGCGCGCCCGAGCTCCCTGCGTCGTCGCCGCTGGTCACGACGGTCGAGACGGCCAACGGCATCGTGACGCAAGGGCAGAGTGGAAAGGCGATCGCGGGGCGCGCGAACACCGACGCGGTCGCGATCGGGATCGCGCTCCAAGAGTTCGGGTCGGGGTATTGGGTCTTCCCGGTCGAGGGGCCCGATCCGCTCGCGAACGGGGAGTTCACGTGGGACCTGTCGCTCGACGTCTCGTTCGACGCGCCGCTCGGGCAGCATCCGCTCCGCGTGGTCGCGATCGACGGGCAGGGACGAGCGGGGACGCAGAAGGACATCCGCTTCTGCGTCGCGCCGGCGATCCCCGACAACCTGCACGCGTGCGACCCCCGGATCGTGCCGCCGCGCGCGGTGTTCTCCCTCGCGTGGGACACGGAGGTCGATCTCGATCTCGTCGTCGTCACGCCCGAAGGACGCATCGTCGACGCGAAGCACCCGGCGCTCGACGATCCGAAGAGCGTCGGGGCCGATCCCGCGGCGGCCATCGACCGAGACTCCAACGCGGGGTGCGTGCCGGACGGCTACCGGCGCGAGAACCTCGTCTTCCCATCGAAGCCGAAGCCGGGATCGTACCTCGTCTATGCGCGGTTGTTCGACGCGTGCGGCGCCGCTCCGGTGCACTTCCATTTCGTCGTCGTCGAGCCGGACGGCGCGAACGGCAACGATCCGACGGTGACGCTCGCGCGCGACGGCTGGCTGACGTCGTTCGACGCGCGCGGCGGCGCCGACATCGGCACCTTCGTCGCCGAAGTGGCCTTTTGACCCGTCTTTCGTCCGAGGAGCCGTCCCATGATCACCGAACGTCTGTTGCGTGTCGCCCTCGTCGGGAGCGCGTGGGTCCTCTACCTGCTGCTCGCGCTGTCCGTCTTGTCGTTCGCGACGATGATCGAGCGCGCGCTGTTCTTCCGGAAGCACGCCGAGGACGTCGCGTCGCTCCGCGAGCGGATCACGCCGTTCTTGCTCGCGGGCGATTGGGACGGCGTGCTCCGCGCGCTCGGCGAGAGCCGATCGATCGAGTCGCGCGTGCTGCGTCGGGCGCTCGTGTGGCGAAAGGGCGGGGCGCCGGCGGTCTCCGACGCGCTCGACGCGGCGATCGGCGAAGAGAAACGCGAGCTCGAACGGGGCACGAACCTCCTCGGCACGCTCGGCAACAACGCGCCGTTCGTCGGGTTGTTCGGGACGGTGCTCGGCGTCATCGAGGCCTTCCACCAGCTCTCGGCGGGGCCGGGAGGCGCGGCGATGGGCAACGTCATGAGCGGCATCGCCGAAGCGCTCGTCGCGACCGGCGTGGGCCTGTTCGTCGCGCTCCCCGCGGTCGTCGCGTACAACCTCCTCCAGAAGAAGATCGGCGAGATCGAGGGGAACGCCGCGACGCTCGGGAAGCTGGTGACGTCGGCGTTGCACGTGGCGGGCTCGTCGAACGCCGAGGGCCGGGATGCGTCGGTGGCGAGATCGCAGGACGCTTCGTTGCGCGCCGACGTCGCGGAACGCGTCGAGGCTTCGGACACGGAGGCTTCGCCCGCGATCCTTGCGCGGGATGCCGCCGGTGCGACCGTGTTCGTGGCGGAGGGGAAGTGAACCATGGCGGGGACGTCGAGCGGCCGCGGACCCATCGTCGGGATCAACGTCACGCCCATGGTCGACGTGGTGCTCGTGCTCCTCGTCATCATGATGGTGTCGGCGACCTACATCGTGTCGCAGAGCTTGAAGGTGGAGCTGCCGAAGACGGCGTCCTCCGACGGCGCGAAGCCGGAGATCGCGCGCGTCACGATCGCGAAAGACGGACGCACGACCTTCGGCGACGCCGAGGTGGACGACGCGGCGCTCGCCCAGCACCTGCGCGCGGCGCACGACGCTCACCCCGATCTGAGCCTGGTCCTCAGCGCGGACGCACACGCCGAACACGGCGCGGTCGTGCACGTGATCGATCTCGCGAAGGTCACGGGCATCACGAAGTTCTCGATCCAGATCGAGCGCACGAAATAGCGGCGATGAGCAGGCACGGCGTTCTCTACCTCGCGAGCGTGGCGGTTCACGGCGCGATGGCGGCTGGGATCTCGGGGCTTCGGGAAGCGCCCTCGCGCGAGACCGTGGCGATCACGGTCGTCGAGGACGTGCCGCCCGTGGTCGAGCCGCCTCCGGTGGTCGAGCCGCCGGCGCCGGTCGCTCCGAAGCCCGAGCCCGCGATCGCGCCTGCCAAGTCCGAGCCCGCGCAGGCGAAGAACACGCCGCCGCTCTCGGCGCCTTCGCCCGCCGCCGCGCCGAAACCCGCGCCCGCGGATCCTCCCCCCGCGCCGTCCGACGACGCGGCGGACGTTCCCGACTTCGGCGTGACGCTCAGCGGGGGCTCGGCGGGGGGATTCGCGCTTCCGGCGGGCGATCCGCGCGGACGGAGCGGTCCACGCGGCGCGGTGGGGCCCCGGTCCGCGCCGCCGGCGAAGGTGAGCGCGGCCGACATGCGCGAGCCGCTCATCAAAAGCGCGGCCCGTGTCGGTGCCGGAGCCGAGCTACCACCGAGGCGGCGCGGGCGGGCGGCGTCTCCGGAAAGGTGCGCGTCGAGGTGGCCGTCGACGCGGCGGGGCGCGTGACGTCGGCGAAGATCCTCGCGGGGCTCGGGTACGGGCTCGACGAGGCGGCGCTCGCGTCGGCGAAGCGCGCGACCTTCGAGGCGGCGGTGCGGTGCGGTCGCCCGGTGGCTTCGACGTTCGTCATCGCGATGCGGTTTTCGCCGTGAGAACCGTGAGAAAGCGAGGGTGTGCATCGCACGGGCCTCGTCGTCCGGAGCGCACAAGGGGATGCCTCGCGGGGGCCATCGGCGTGGTGGTGACGACGATCTTGGGAACGCCCACACGCGCCCACGCCGATCCCCAGCCGCCTGCCGCGCATCGCCTGACGAAAGAGCCGCGGCTCGTGCGGTTCGTGGAGGCCGATTACCCGGCGGTCGAGCGCGACGCCGGCACCTCGGCCACCGTCGTCCTCGCGTTGCGCATCGGTGCCGACGGCGCGGTCGAGGACGCGACGGTCACCGACTCGGGCGGCGCGTCCTTCGACGAAGCTGCCGTCGCCGCCGCGAAGCAGTTCGTCTTCGAGCCCGCCGAGATCGACGGAAAGCCCGCGCGCATCCGCATCCTCTACCGCTATGCGTTCACGATCCGCGAGCCCGAGCCGGCACCGGTCGAAACGCCGCCGCCCCCGCCGCCGACTCTCCTCGCGCAACCCGCCGCACAAGACGGCGACGATCTCGAGATCGTGGTGCGCGCGCCGCCCTCGGAGCACCCGCCCGTCGCGACCGCCGTGAGCGCGGCCGAGGCGCGACGGCTCCCCGGGACGCAGGGCGACGTCCTGAAGGTCGTCGAGAACCTCCCCGGCGTCGCGCGATCGCAGGTCGGCTCGGGGCAGCTCGTCGTCTGGGGCGCCGCGCCGGAGGACACGCGCGTCTACGTCGACGGCGTCCGCATCCCGCGCCTCTACCACGACGGCGGCGTGCGCTCCGTGCTCGGGAGCGACTTCGTTCGGTCCGTCACGCTCCTGCCGGGCGGCTACGGCGCCGCGTACGGACGAGGTCTCGGCGGCCTCGTCCGCGTCGAGACGCTCGCGCTCTCCGACGAGCCCTTCCACGCGAGCGCTGCGCTCGACTTGCTCGACGCCTCCGTCGCCGCGCGGGTGCCCATCGGCGATCGCGTGCACGTGGCGATCGCCGGGCGCCGGAGCCACCTCGACACAGTGATCGACGCCGCGACGTCGCGCGATCCGAGCGAGCTCTTCCCCGTCCCGCACTACGCCGATCTCCAGGCGCGCGTCGACGTCACCCTCGGACCACGCGAGCACGTCGACCTCACCGGACTCCTCTCGTCCGATGACGTCACGCGCGACGTCTCCGGCAGCGATCCATCGCTCGTGCGCTCGGACCGCCGCGTGAACGCCTTCCAGCGCATCTACGCGCGCTACGAGCGCCACCTCGACGGCGGCGGGCGCGTCGTCGTCACGCCGTGGTACGGCCACGACTACGCGCGCCAGTCCTACCGCTTCGGCGAGACGCCGACGTCCATCGCCCAGGACACGGACCTCTTCGGCCTCCGCGCGAGCTACCGTGGTCGCGCCGCCGAGCACGTCGTCGTCGAGGTCGGCCTCGACATGGAAGCTTCGAGCGCGTCGGTCGCGCGCTCCGGCTCGATGGGCTCGCCTCCTCGCGAAGGGGACGCGCGCGTGTTCGGCGAGCCTCCGTCGGATCGCATCAACGCCGACGCGTGGAAGGTCGTGGGCGTGGGCCTCGCGCCGTACGCCGAAGTGGACGTCGGGCTCTTCGGCGATCGCGTGCACGTCGTGCCGGGCGTCCGGTTCGATCCATATTTCTCGAGCGTGAGCCGGCGGACGCCGATCGTCGGCGACACGCCCTCGGTGGGCTTGAACCGCCAAGACGCCGCCGTCGATCCGAGGCTCGCCGTCCGTTGGGCCGCGACGCCGATCCTCGACGTGCGGGCCGCCGTCGGCCTGTACCGCCAGCCTCCCCAAGAGGCCG
This sequence comes from Labilithrix sp., assembly GCA_044226145.1. Taxonomy (GTDB): domain Bacteria; phylum Myxococcota_A; class Polyangia; order Polyangiales; family Polyangiaceae; genus Labilithrix. The sequence continues at coordinate 12,242 of JBGAHN010000166.1, forward strand.
ACCGTTCCGCCGTGTTCGGGAACCCCGATCTGCCGACCGCGCGCGCCGCGCACGCCCTGGCTGGCACGCGCGCCGCGGTGGGCGCGAGCGCGTCGCTCGAGACGACGGCGTTCGTGACGTCGTCGGAGGGGCTCGCGGTGCGCAACCCATCGGCGTCGCCGCTCTTGGCCGAGGCCCTCGTCCCCGCCGGCGAAGGCCACAGCCACGGCGTGCAGTTCTTGTTCCGCAAGGAGCGCGTCGACCGCTTCTCGGGCTGGCTGTCGTGGACGATCTCACGGAGCGAGCGCCGCGACGGCTCTAGCCTGTCCTCGCGCCCGTTCGACTACGATCAATCGCACGTCGCCGCCGCCGTCGGCTCCTACGATCTCGGGCGCGGGTTCGAGGTCGGCCTCCGCGCCCGGTACGCGACCGGATTCCCGAGGGCGCCCGTCGTCGGCGCCTACCAAGACGCGCGGACCGACGCCTACGTCCCGATCTTCGGCCCGAA
>JBGAHN010000167.1:0-12521 GCA_044226145.1 Labilithrix sp.
CGATCGCGTGCTGCTCTGCGGCGGCGGCGCCTACGAGGTCGGCGCCGAGGCGTTCCTCTCGAACGCGCTCGGCGTGCCCGTCGCCGTGCTGCCGCCTCCGACGATGGAGATCGCTGCGCTCCCGCCGGACGTCACCTCCACCATGGCGCTCTTCTCCAAAGCGATCGGCCTCGCGCTCGGCCTCGGCCCGCGCGCGCTCGGCTTCAACCTGCGCAAAGGGCCGCTCGCGTTCGAGCGCGGCTTCGCGTGGGTCAAGGAGAAGGTCCCGCTCCTCGCGGGGCTCGGCGCCGTCATCCTCGTGAGCTTCGTCTTCTCGACGTGGGCGAAGCTCCACGCGGCGTCGAAGGAGAAGGACGTCCTCGAGGCCGCCCTCTCCACGGTCACGAAGGAGGTCTTGAACGAGGCGACCTCCGATCCGGCGCGCGCGACCGAGCTCCTCTCGAAGCAGACCGTGGGCGCCGACGACGATCCGATGCCCCACGCCGACGCGTTCGACGTCATGGTGAAGATCTCCGAGCACGTCCCGCCCACCATGACCCACGACATCGAAGAGCTCGACGTCCAGAAGGGGCACGTGGTCGTCCACGGCATCGTCGGGAGCATTCCCGACGCCCAGACCATCCGGTCGTCGCTCGAGTCCGAGCGCTGCGTCGCCGATCCGAAGATCACGCGCACCACCGCGCAGGTGGGCAGCACGATGCAGAAGTACGTCCTCGAGTTCGATCTGCGCTGCCCGGAGGACGTGAAGACCACCGCCAAGAAGACGACGCCCGCGCCGTCGGCCTCGGCGTCGGGAGGAGAGAAGTAGATGGCCACGCCGATTTTCGCCCGGTGGGGGCTCAACGCCCGCGAGCAGCGCGTCGCCTCGCTCGCGCTCGTCGTCCTCGCGATCTTCGTCTTCTTGGCCGTGCCCGTCGGTCTGGCCATGCTCGTCGCGGGCCGTCACGCGGACAACGACGAGCTCCGCGCGGCGCTCGAGTCGGTCAACGGCGCGCGTTCGACCATCCACGAGCAACGCGCGCGGAAGGACTCGATCGCGTCGCGTTACCAGAAGAAGGCGCCGCAGCTCGCCGGGTTTTTGGCCCAGACGGCGACGGACAACCACATGCAGGTGACGGACTCGCAGGACCGCGAGGGCGTGCCGATCGGAAAACGATACGTGGAGCGGCAGACGATCATCCACCTCAAGAAGGTCGGCATGCTGCCCATCGCCAAATTCCTCGAGGCCATCGAGAAAAGCGGCTATCCCGTCTCCGTGAGCCGTCTCAACGTCCGCACGCGCGCGGGCGAAGCCGACGCCTACGACGTCGAAGTCGGCGTCTCGGCGTACGATCGCGTAGAATCCCCGGCGCCGTCTTCGTCGGCCACTCCCTCTTCGAGCGCCCCGTGAACCTCGCGATCTTGAACGACGCCACGAAGGAACGCCTGCGCCGCTACGCGCCGAAGATCGGGTATCCGATCTTCTACCTGTTCTGCTTCATCGTCTTCCTCTCGTGGACGTTCCCGTACGACAAGCTCAAGGAACGCTTGGTCGCGACGTTCAACGCCGAGCAGCGCGCCGCCACGACGCCGCAGGAGCTGTCGATCGAAGAGCTCGGGCCGTCGTTCGTCACGGGCGTCGAGGCCATCGGCATCCGGCTCGTGTCGCCTTCGCACGATCCCAAGAAGCCGAACGCCTCGCTGCTCATCGACAAGGCGCGCGCGCGCATCTCGCTGCTCGGCCTGCTCGTCGGCAACAAGAACGTCACCTTCTCCGTCGAGGCGTTCGACGGCGCGGCCGAGGGCTCGTTCGCGGACAGCGGCAAGGCGCGCGCGATCGACCTGACGTTCGACGGGATGGACCTCGCGCACGTGGCGACCATCACCGAGAGCGCGGGGTTCCCGCTCGCCGGTCGCCTCTACGGCACGCTGAAGCTCGATCTGCCGGAGGGCAAGGCCTCCAAGGCGAACGGCACGATCGATCTCGAGGTTCGTGAGATGTTCGCGGGCGACGACAAGGGGCTGACGATCAAGACGCAGCTCGGTCCGTTCACGCTCCCGCGCCTGAAAATCGGGCATTTCGTGATCGCGGGTGAAGCGAAGGACGGCGTCCTCAAGCTCTCGAAGATCGGCGCGAGCGGCGGCGACGTCGACGTCGTCGGCGATGGGCGCGTCCAGCTCCGCGAGCGCGCGACGGACGCGCACCTCGACGTGAACCTCAAGTTCAAGATCAACGATACGTACCGGATGAAGGACGACAAGACGCAGCTCCTCTTCGGCACCCCCGACGGCAAGCAGAAGCCGATGATCGAGATGACGCCGGACATGGCGCGCGCGAAGACGGCGGACGGTTACTACGCGCTCCGCATCGGCGGGACGCTCGCGAAGCCCGTGCCGCAGTCGGCGAGTGGCGGTGCGCCGTCGACGTCTTCGGCCCCGACCGCGCCCTCGTTCGGTGCGCCGAGCGGGGATCGCCTGCAATGACGGCCGCGGAGAACGATGGGAACGTAGCCCCCGCGGCGTCGAGCGATCGCGCCGCGCCGAAGCTCGTCGGCGTCGTGCACCTTCCTCCACTCCCAGGGAGCCCGCGGAGTCGCGCGACGGCCCTCGCGTGCGCGAAGCTCGCCGCCGTCGACGCGGCCGTGCTGGCCGCCGCGGGCTACGACGCGATCATCGTCGAGAATTTCGGCGACGCCCCGTTCTTCGGCGGCGCGGTGCCGAACGTCACCGTGGCGTCGATGACGGCGTGCGTGCTGGCCGTCCGCGAGGCCGCGTCGGCGTTGTCGATCGGCGTGAACGTGCTCCGGAACGACGCGGCCGCGGCGCTGTCCGTCGCCGTCGCCACGTCGGCGAACTTCGTCCGCGTCAACGTGCACACGGGCGCGCGTGTGACCGACCAAGGCGTCGTCCAGGGCGACGCCGCCGGCACGATGCGTCTTCGCCGCGCCCTCGGCGCCGAAGCCATCGCGGTGTGGGCCGACGTCGACGTCAAACACTCGTCGCCGCTCGGCGGCGCCCGACCGCTCGCGCAAGAGGTCGAAGATCTGACGATGCGCGGGCTCGCCGACGCGGTCCTCGTCACCGGGGAGGGGACCGGCAAAGGGGTCGACCACGACAAGCTCGCCGTCGTGCGCGCGGCGTCGCGAGGGCGGGTGCGCGCGCCGGTCTACGTGGCGAGCGGCGCGACCATCGCCACGCTGCCTGCGCTCGCAGCGTCATGCGACGGCGTCATCGTCGGCAGTGCGCTCCGAGCGTCGGGGCTGCCCGGCGGGCCCATCGATCCCGAGCGAGCTCGCGCGTTCGCGGCGGCCTTCCGCGCCGCCTTCGGCTGATCCGTCGGGTCGCGCGCTCCGTCAGAACGTGCCGCGGAGGCCCCAGTAGTTCGGGCCGACGTCGGCTTGGACGCGCAGATCGAACGGACGCGCTCGCCGCGCTTCGTCCGAGGGAGGCGTGTCGCTCTCGTGCTTGGTGGGGGGCGCCGTCTTCGGAGGCGCCGTGAGCAAGCCGACGATCGCCGCTCCGACACCGACGCCACCGACGATGAACGAAATCGTCGAGATCGTCCCGAGCGTCGACGCGGAGTCGATGTCGCCTTGCAACGCCGGATCGCACACGCGCTTGCTGCCGACCTGCTGGCACTTGCCGTCGAGATCGCCCACCTTCGACAGGCTCATGAGGCCCGTGACGGCTCCGACGCCGATCCCGACGATGGCGGTCGCCCCGCCACCGTAAAAGAGGATGTTCGAGGTCGTCCGATCGGTCTCCGGCGGCGGCGGCGGTTCCACCGGGCTCGGGAACGCATCGGGATCGCGCGCCTCGTCGAAGTTGAAGGTGACCGTGCGGGTCTCCTTCTCCGCGAGCGTGACCGTCTCCGTGCGCTCGACGTCCCCGAGCTTGCCCACGATCGTGTGCGAGCCAGGGTTGACCTTCCGTGGCAGCCGCAGGGTCTCCGTCGGCACCGTCTCGCCGTCGAACGAAATCTGCGCGGACTGCCCCGGAGGGACGTTGGCGACGTGCACCGTGATCGACGGGATGAGCGGCGTGATCTCGTCGCTCAACGTTTCCGCGTCGCGCCGCGCCGACTGGAACGGCGCCGGCTCGTTCGGTTTGGGCGGCGTTCGCGCGATTTGCGAGAGCGTGTCGCGGGCCTCGACGAGAAGCCCGAGCTTGCGCTGCATGCGCGCGACCTCGATGGCGGTCGAAGGCACGTGCATGATCGCGTCGGCGGCCTTGTAGCTCTCGAGCGCGCCTTGGAAATCTTGCTTCTGTGCCTTCTCGTCGCCGTCATCCATCAAGCTGCGCGCCGTCTCGCGATCGGCGGCGCTCGGCTCGGCGAACGCCGTGACCGGTGCGAGGAGAGCGATACCGAGAACCAGACCTGCGAAACGACGGACGCGCTCAGAACCCACGATTTTTCTTTCCTCCGGTCGTCGGAGTCTTCGTGTACCCACCCGTGTTGCCGTGCGTGGCCTGCGGCGTGGTCGTGGAAGTCGACGTGCGAACGACGGTCGTGTTCGACGAATGCGTCCCCGTGCTCGTCGCCGCGGTAGCCCCCGCGGCCACGTTCGTCGACGCGGCGGTCGCGGGCGTCGGAGCGGCGCCGGCGTCGACGGCCGTCGCGGCCGCGGTCGTTGCCACGGTCGTGGCGACCGTCGTGGTGGTCACCGGAGCGGGGTTGGGGGCCGGTGAAGCCGCGCGAGGGGCCCGCGCCAACGCCTCTTCTTCCGCACGCTCCGCGCGTTCGTCGACGGTCCGGACGGCGGCGAGCCGCGCTTGCGTCGTCGCGACGATGAGGATGACGCCGACGAGGGCCGCCAGGAGACAGAGCCCCAGCGCCATGAACGCCGTACGCCGCCCGCGCGGCAACATCGTCATCGGCATCGCGGCCTGCGCGGGGTAGTCGACGACCGCCGAGCCGAGCGTCCCGAGCATGCCCGACGCGTCGGTTTGCCCGAACGGATGCATCCCCGACGACGGCGGATAGGGCGGGATCGCCATGGCGACGCCCGGGTTCGTCATGCCGGGGTTCGTCATGCCGGGGTTCGTCATTCCCGGGTTCGTCATGCCCATGCCGGACGTCGTGCGCATGGCGTCGCGCGCGTGCGCTTCGTGCAGCGCTTCGTCGACCGTGCGTCGTCGCAGATCTTGGCGCTCCGCGAGCAGTCGCTTGGAGTAGCCCGCGACGTTCGCCATGCTCGTCGGCTCGCCGATCTTCGCCATCGCGCTCTCGAGCGCGAGGTGCAGATCCATCGCGGTCTCGAAACGCGCGTCGACCTCGTAGGCGAGCGCGCGCTCGATGATCTCGCGCACGGCTTCCGGCACGCTCGGCGGGAGCGGCGGCGGCGGCTCGCCGCTCGTGAGCTTGTGCAGCGTCGCCACTTCGTTGTCGCCGTCGTAGGCCGGCTGTCCCGCGAAGAGCTCGTAGAGGATCGTGCCGAGCGACCAGATGTCGGCCCGCCGATCGACCGCGCGCCCGAGCGCTTGCTCCGGCGCCATGTAGCGGACCTTGCCCTTGAGCTGGCCGGCGCTCGTGTCTTGCGAGACGCGGTCGCGTGCCTTCGCGATGCCGAAGTCGATCAGCATCGTCGCGCCCGTGTTCGCCACGAGGATGTTTTGAGGAGAGACGTCGCGGTGCACGACGCCGAGCGGACTGCCGTCGCGATCTTCGAGGACGTGCGCCGCGTGCAGACCGGCGGCGGCGTCGGCGCAGACGCGGAGCGCGACGCCGGCGGGCATCGGCTCGTGGTTCTTGTCCGCGGCGCGCATCAACTTCGAGAGCGAATCGCCGTCGACCCACTCCATGACGATGAAGTGGCCGTTCGCGTGCTCGCCGACGTCGAGGATGCGCGCGACGTTCGCGTGCTCGATGCGCGAAGCGATGCGCGCTTCGTCGAGGAACATCTCTTGGAAGCGCGGATCCTGCGAGTACTGCGGGAGGATCATCTTCACGACGACGAGTCGTTCGAAGCCGGCGCGCCCACCGAACCGCGCAAGCCACACGGAGGCCATGCCGCCGTACGCGAGCGGACAAAGCAGCTCGTAACGATCGAGCCAGTAGCCTGGGCGCAAGTGGTGAGGATCCATCACCGATCCCGAGTATCGCGCGCCTTTCCTTTCGATGCGAGAAGAACGAGCGCCTTCGAGGTCACGTTTTCATCGAATGGTAGGTCGATGAAGGACACGTCGTCGAAGCCTGCCGCGACGCGTCGACCTCGCGGTGTTCGTGCGTGCCAGAACGACATCGGAGACGACGCTGCGCTTTCCGCGTCGGGTCGCCTCCTCGCTCCCACGAAATGAGGAGCTCCGACGATCGGGATTGTTCCGATACGTCTAGTTCGTTCTTTCGAGCTCGCCGTTTCAGCCGTCGTTGCGTCGCGGCGACGAGCGGAGGAGCGCTTCGACGTGCTCCGATGAAAGTGCGGCGGCGCGCTGCCGAAGGCGCGTGAGGCGTGCGCTCGGATCGTCGCCAGACGTCGATGTCGATGGAGAGAGCGGTGGCGCGAGCGGTGCAGTCCCGATCGAGGCTGGCGCGATCGAGGCCGGTGCCATCGAGGTGGTCGACGGACGATCGCCTTCCGAGGGCTCCGCGTTCGACGACGGCAGGGCGCGGCCTTTCTCTTCGCGTCGCGCGACCGCGCGATCGACGACGGCCTTCGAGCGTGCGTCGATGCGCGTGAAGCGGACCGCGAGGGCTGGTTCGCCGCGGAAGCCGCGTTCTTTGAACCCGAGCACGCGCCCCTCTCCGCGAAGGAGTACGGTGCCGTCGGCGAGGACGACGTCGAATCGAAGGACCGTGCCGGCCGCCTTCGCCTCCGCGCCGATGAGAAGGACGCCGGTGCGGCCGATGGTTTCGAGCTCGCTCTCGAAGAGCGCCTCTTCGGTCGCGTACGGGCGAACGATGCGAAGAGCTGCGGAGGGGCGGACGCTCTCGGTCACGGCACCGGATCCCTAGCATCGAACCCGTGTGCCGCGCGACCGAGAGCTTCGGACACCGCGGCGCTCGCGCCTCCCTTTACGCTCCCGGCCTGCGTGGTATGCGGACCCACATGTCGCGCGTCTTGATCGTCGGTGGTGGTGCCCGCGAGCATGCGCTCGCCCGCGCGCTCGCGCGTCACACGTTGTGGATCGCGCCGGGCAACGCGGGGACACGCGCGCTCGGGAAGAACGTCGACGTCGCCGCCACCGACGTCGACGGGCTCGTGGCCCTCGCCGTCGAGCACGCGATCGATCTCGTCGTCGTCGGCCCCGAGGCGCCGCTCACGCAAGGCTTGGTCGACGCGCTCGCGGCGCGCGGCATCCGCGCCTTCGGACCTTCGAAGGCCGCGGCGCGCCTCGAGGGCTCGAAGGCGTTCATGAAGAATTTCGCCGCGCGCCACGGCATCCCGACGGCGCCGTTCGCCGTGTTCGACGAGCCGGAGGCGGCCAAGGCGCACGTGCGCGCGCGGTTCGGTGAGGGCCGTCCCGTGGTCGTGAAGGCCGACGGGCTCTGCGCGGGCAAAGGCGTCGTCGTCGCAGGGACGGTGGACGAGGCGCTCGACGCCGTCGACCGCATGATGGTGCGCGGCGAGCTCGGCGACGCCGGGCGCACCGTCGTCCTCGAAGAACACCTCGCCGGCGAAGAGGCGAGCTTCCACGTCGTTTGCGACGGCGAGCGCGGCGTCCCGCTCGTCGCGGCCCAAGATCACAAGCGCGTGTTCGACGACGACCGCGGCCCGAACACGGGCGGCATGGGGGCGTACGCGCCTGCGCCCGTCGTCACGCCCGACGTCCACGCGCGCGTCCTTTCAACCATCGTCGCGCCGACGCTGCGAGGCATGGCCGCCGAGGGCATGCCCTTCCGCGGCGCGCTCTTCGTCGGCCTCATGATCGATCGCGGAGAGCCGCGCCTGCTCGAGTTCAACGTCCGCTTCGGCGATCCGGAGACGGCCGTGCTCGTCCCGATGCTCGACGGCGACTGGTTCGCGTTGCTCGACGGCGCGGCGCGCGGTGATTTCGGCGATGCCTCGTTCGGAACGAAACCCGGCGCGGCGCTCGCGGTCGTGATGGCGTCCGAGGGCTACCCGGGCAAGCCGCGGACGGGCGACCCCATCGAGGGCCTCGACGCCGCGTTCGGTGACGACGTCTTCGTCCTCCATGCGGGCACGCGCGACGACGGCGCGAAGACCGTGACCTCGGGCGGCCGCGTGCTCACGGTCGGGGCCTACGCCGACGCGCTTTCCGACGCGCGAGCCCGTGCTTACGACGCCGTGGGGCGGCTCCGCTTCGCCGGCGAGCACCACCGGACCGACATCGGCCGCCGCGCCCTCCGCTGAACCGCGCCGTCGCGGATGCGGTCATTCGTGGACGCGGTCCTCGCCGTCGCGGTCTTCGCGGAGCCGCCGCTTCGTGGTACGCCGGAGGCCACCATGGCCGAGATCGCCCCGCTCACCCCGCTTCGTTACGACCTTTCGCGCCTGTCCCCCGGCGGCCTCGCCGCGGTCGTGGCCCCTCCGTACGACGTCATCGACGCCGAGCAGCGCGCCGAGCTCGCCGCGCGCGATCCGCGCAACGTCGTCCGCGCGATCCTCCCGGAGGGCGAGAACGATGCAAAATACACGAATGCCGCCGAGCTCCTCCGGGGGTGGCGCGCGGACGGGACGCTCGTTCGCGACGAGACGCCGGCGTTCTACCGCTACGATCAGACCTTCGCGCCCCCCGGTGGCGGCGCGAAGATCACGCGCCGCGGCTTCCTCGCCCTCGTCAAGCTCGTGCCGCTCGACCAAGGCATCGTGCTCCCTCACGAGCGGACGCTGCGCGGCCCGAAGGAAGATCGCCTCAAGCTGTTCCGCGCGACGCGCACGAACCTGTCGCCGGGCTTCATGCTCTACCGCGATCCGTCCAAATCGCTCGACGCCGCCCTCGACCGCGCGACGCCGCTCGCGTCGTTCACCACGCCCGACGGGGTCGAACACGCCGTCGCGAAGATCGAAGATCCCGAGGCCGTGGCCGCCATCGTCGCGGGCGTCGCCCAATCGTCGCTGCTCATCGCCGACGGTCATCACCGCTACGAGACGGCGCTCCACTATTCGCGCGAGGTCGACGCCGCGCTCGCCCAGCCGGCCTCGCCGCGCGCAGAGCACCGCTACTTCATGGTGTTTCTGACGAACGGCGACGATCCCGATCTCGTCGTCTTCCCGACGCACCGGCACGTCCACGCGCTCCCGCGGTTCGACTTCGACGCGCTCCTCGAAGGCGCCAAGGATCTCTTCGAGGTGACGCCGCTCCCGCCGGGCGCCTCGGCGGACGTGCTTCAGCAAGCACTTAAGGAGTCGGGCGCGCACCGCGCGAGCCTCGTCGCCTGCGCGGGCGACGGTCGCGCCGCGCTCTTCGCCCTCCGCCCCGACGTCGATTTGGGCGCGCACCCGGTGCTCGCGAAGGCGCCGCCGGCGCTGCGACGCACGGACGTCGCGCTCCTCCACATGGGCTTGCTCGAGCCGGTGCTCGGCATCACGCCCGAGGCGCAGGCCGCGAAGACGAACCTTTGGTACGTGCAAGACGCCGCGGCGGCCGTCAAAGCCGTCCGGGGAGGGAGCGGCGCCGACAAGACCGGGCAGGTCCTCTTCTTGATGAACGGGACGCCGGTGGCCGACGTGCGCGCCGTCGCCGAGGCCGGCGAGGTCATGCCGCAGAAGAGCACCTTCTTCTACCCGAAGGTGCTGACGGGCCTGGCCATCCACACGCTCGAGCCCGAGCGCGACGTGACGCTTGGCTCCCGCTGAGGCTTCTCCCGTCTCCCGCCGAGGCTCCTCCTCGGCCTGACGCGTCGAAGAATTTTCTTTCGGGGTGGGGCATGCAAGCCTCGGACGGCGTGCCTAGATTGCATTCTTGCCCCGGAGTCACCGGGCAGCCCGAGGGTTCGCTAGGGTCTCCTAACGTCTCCCGGCGCTGCTTCGGAGCTCCGCGGTCCCGGAGGAAAACGCTAGGAGCGCCTTCGGGTTCGAGATAATCACGAAGAACCGTACGAGTTTGTTTGGCTTCGACTCCGACGAGGCCTCCCTGCGAGGAAACGAATCATGACCGAAAAGAAAGGCCCTGCTCGCGACAAGGACGAGGAGACCGTGCAGTTCGGCGATGAGCTTCCGGTGCTCCCGATCCGAAACGCGGTCCTGTTTCCGGGCGCCGTCGCGCCGTTCGACGTGGGGCGCGAGAAATCGGTCGCGCTCGTCGAAGACGTCGACAACTTTTCCTCCCCCGTCATCGCGATCTTCGCCCAGAAGGATCCCGCGACCGACGATCCGGGAGCCGAAGATCTGCACCAGGTCGGCTGCGCGGCGCGCGTCCTCAAGGCGCTCAAGCACAGCTCGGGCAACTACTCCCTCATCCTCCAAGGTCTCACCCGCATCCGCATGGATCAGGTGACCCAAACGGCGCCTTACCTGAAGGCGAAGGTCAAGCGCCTCGACGAGTCCGGCGTCGACGACGACGAGGCCGAGGCCCTCAGCATGAGCCTGCGCGACATCGCCAAGCAGGTCATCCAGCTCATGCCGGAGCTGCCGCGCGAAGCGGGCTCGCTCATCGACTCGATCCAGGCCCCGGGCGCGCTCGCCGATCTCGTCGCCGCGCAGCTCGACGCGCCGGTCGAAGAGAAGGCGCAGCTGCTCGAGACCGTCGACTCGAAGGAGCGCATCCGCCGGGTCCTCCGGCTGCTCACGCGGCAGCTCGAGATCCTCAAGATGCGCGAGCGCATCAACTCCCAGATCAAGGAGGAGATGGGCAAGAACCAGCGCGAGTACGTCCTCCGCCAGCAGCTCAAGGCGATCAAGGAAGAGCTCGGCGAGGACGACGGCGACCAGGGCGATCTCGACGGCATCGAGGAGCGCATCGCGAAGGCGCAGCTCCCGTCGGAGGCCGAGCAGGTCGCGAAGAAGCAGCTCAAGCGCCTGCGCAACATGCAGGTCGGCTCCGCCGAGTACACGGTCGTCCGCACGTACCTCGACTGGATCCTCGATCTGCCCTGGCACAACGCGACGCCGGACAACCTCGAGATCGCCGCCGTCCGCAAGGTCCTCGACGAGGACCACTACGGCCTCGAGAAGGTGAAGAAGCGCATCCTCGAGTACCTCGCGGTGCGCAAGCTGAAGAAGGACAAGAAGGGCCCGATCCTCTGCCTCATCGGACCGCCCGGCGTCGGCAAGACGTCGCTCGGCCGGTCGATCGCGCGCTCGCTCGGGCGCAAGTTCCACCGCATCTCGCTCGGCGGCGTCCACGACGAGGCGGCGATCCGCGGTCACCGGCGCACGTACGTCGGCGCGCTCCCGGGTCAGATCATCCAGGGCATGAAGAAGGTCGGGACGATCAACCCGGTCTTCATGCTCGACGAGGTCGACAAGATCGGCCACGACTTCCGCGGTGACCCCGCGGCGGCGCTGCTCGAAGTCCTCGACCCCGAGCAGAACAACACGTTCGCCGACCACTACCTCGAGATCCCGTTCGACCTCTCGAACGTGATGTTCGTGGCGACCGCGAACGTCGCCGATCCGATCCCGCCTCCGCTCCGCGACCGTATGGAGATCCTCGAGATCCCCGGCTACACGCGGAACGAGAAGCTCGCGATCGCCCGCCAGCACCTCATCCCGAAGCAGATCGAAGAGCACGGCATCACGAAGGAGCAGCTCACGATCGAAGACACCGCCGTCGACGAGATCATCGACCACTACACGCGCGAAGCGGGTGTTCGTACGCTCGAGCGTCAGGTCGCGAGCGTCATTCGTGGCGTGGCGGTGAAGATTGCCGAGGGTGACAACACCCCGCGCAAGATCGCGACGGCCGACGACGTCCGCGAGTTCCTCGGCGCGCCTCGTTACACGAGCGAAGTCGCGGAGCGCACGGAGGAGCCGGGCGTCGCGACGGGGCTCGCGTGGACGAGCGTGGGCGGCGAGATCCTCTTCATCGAGGCGACCCGCATGTACGGCTCGGGCAAGCTGCAGCTCACCGGTCAGCTCGGCGACGTCATGAAGGAGTCGGCGCAGGCCGCCCTCTCGTACGTCCGCACGAACTCGGAGCGCTTCGGCATCTCGAAGGACTTCCTCGAGAAGAGCGACATCCACATCCACATCCCCGCGGGCGCGATGCCGAAGGACGGTCCGTCGGCAGGCGTGACGATGTTCACGGCGCTCGTCTCGATGCTCACGGGCATCCGCGTTCGTCACGACGTCGCGATGACGGGCGAGATCACGCTCCGCGGCCGCGTGCTGCCCATCGGCGGTCTCAAAGAGAAGGTCCTCGCGGCGCACCGCGCGGGCATCAAGCGCGTGCTCATCCCCGAGCGCAACAAGGCCGATCTCGACGAGGTCCCGAACGAGATCAAGAACGACCTCGAGTTCATCGCGGTCGCGAAGATGGATCAGCTCCTCGAGGCAGCGCTCGAGGAGAAGCTGCAGGGCAAGCCGGAAGGAAAAGAAACGGGCGCCGCGCCCGCGCCTTCGAACTGAAGGCCCCAGCCCTCGGTGCGAGCGGGCGGTCTTCGAAAGGGGGCCGCCCGTATCGCATTTAAAGGCGCATCG
>JBGAHN010000168.1:0-12502 GCA_044226145.1 Labilithrix sp.
GTTGGAAGAATCCTCGTCCGAGCGCGAAGGACGATGGCTCGCGGCCGTCGGCGACGGCTCTTCCGCGCGCGAGCATCCGAGGGCCGCCATTACGGAAAGGAGGACGACTGCCGACGGGACCCGCATGCCTCCCCGTCGGCCATCGAAGGCCGACGGTTTCGCGCGCCCGTCGATTCGTCGACCTCGCTCGTCGCGTCAGTTCCAGTATCGAGCGACGAGAAGTCCCGTCGCGAACGTCAGTGGCTGATGTGTTCGCGGGTCAAGCCGGGGTGCGTCGGATCGCCGGGCTCGTGGCGCGGGTTGGCGGACTTGTGGCCGCCGTCGCGCGCCGCCATCTTGAGGAGCAAGTCCTTCGTGTAGATGAACTGCTCGCGCGAGTCGTAAGGCACCGCGTGGATGCCGGTGTCCATGCGGATGGCGTCGCAGGGGCACGCTTCGACGCAGTAGCCGCAGAACACGCAGCGCAGCTCGTCGATGACGAAGCGGACGGGGAAGCGCTCGTAGCCGCGGCGCTTGTCGCCTTCGGGGTACTCGCCGGCTTCGATGAAGATGCATTGCGCCGGGCATGCCGTGGAGCAGCACAGGCAGGCGACGCAGCGGGGGCTGTTGTCCTCGCGCGCGGTCAAGCGGTGCACGCCGCGGAAGCGCTCCGGGTACGGCCGCTTTTGCTCCGGGTAGCTGATGGTGGTGATGCCGTCTTCCCACCGCTCCGTCACCGGGTCGGGGCGCGTGCCGCGGACCATGTCGCGCAAGTTCGCGAAGTAGTGGCGCATGGAGGCGCCGACGCCCTTGACGACTTCGGGGAGGTAGGACTGCACCGCCGCGGTCTTCTCGACGTACGTCACGGGGGTCGCGTTGAGGTTCGTAGGCGACTTCTTCGGGAATGCGCGGGGCATCTTCAAGAGCTCCGGTTCGATGCGTCAGAACGGAATTTCACCACGAATGCTGCGACTCAGCCGCGGATCGGCGCTTCCTTCGCGCCGCCGGCGGCCGCTGCGTATTTCGCGCTCGAGCCGACGATGGCCGGCGTGCGAGGAGGCGTGCGGAAGAACCCGACGAACGCCCACGCGACGAGCGCCGTCAGCGTGAACGCCGTGATGCCCTGGGTCACGTCCGCCGCGACCTTGAGCGGAGCGTCGACGGACTCGCCGCCGCGCTGGACGAGGAGCCACACGACGCCCGTGACGAGGATGTTGCCGAGCGAAGCCGGGAGCAGGACCGTCCAACCGAGCTTCATGAGCTGGTCGTAGCGGAAGCGCGGCAGGCTCCAGCGGATGAACGCCTGGATCCAGCAAAGCACGAGCACCTTGCCGAAGAAGGTCAACACGCCGATGAGGATCACCCAGATGTGGGGCATCCGCGTGTGGAACAGCGTCAGATCGCCGAACGCGATCGTCAGGCCGTCGCGGTGGAGGAACGGCAGGTTCCAGCCGCCGAGGAAGACCGTGACGAGGAGCATCGAGCTCGTGATGACCTCGATGTACTCCGACAGGTAGAACATGCCGAACTTCATGCCGGAGTACTCCGTGAAGTACCCGCTCACGAGCTCGCTCTCGGCCTCGGGGAGGTCGAACGGAATGCGCTTCGTCTCGGCGACGGCGGCGGCGAAGAACAGGACGAAGCCGACGGGCTGCACCCAGATGCCCCAGGCGTTCTCGCCCTGCCAGCGGACCATCTCGTCGAGGCGGAGCGTGCCGTAGGTCATGAGCGCGCCGATGAGCGTGAGGCCCATCGTGACCTCGTAGCTGACCATCTGGCTCGCCGCGCGGAGGGCGCCCATGAGCGAGAACTTGTTGTCGCTCGACCAGCCCGCGATGGCCGCGCCGACGATGCCCTGCCCCGCCATCGCGAAGACGTAGAGGATGCCGACGTTGAGCGGCGCGACGATGAGGTCGATCGGCTGCGACGCCGTGCTGATGCCGAAGCGCTGCGCGGCGGGGAACACGAGCTTGAGCGTGTAGCCGGCCTTGCACGCGCCGTTCACCGGCCACATCGCGGGGCTACCGGGCGTGTCGCTGATGCAGACGTGGCGCCAGAGCAGATCGGGGCTGATCGTGTCGCCGAACGGGATGACGGCGACGAGCGCGAGCACCGCGAAGACGCAGAGCATGGGCGCGAGGCTGAAGAGCAGCTTGTCGGCCTTCGGGGGCATGAAGTCTTCCTTCGTGAAGAACTTCACGCCGTCGGCCGCCGAGTGCAGGAGCCCGGCGATGCGGAGCTGGAACTTGCCGATCGTCAGGGCCGCGCGGTTCGGGCCGATGCGGTCCTGCATCATCGCGCCGCCGCGGCGGTCGTACCACGTGAGCAGACCGCCGAGGTTCACGAGGAACCCGACCATCACGAGGATTTTCACGAGGGTCCAAATCAAAGCCGTCGACGTCATGATCGTACGCTCGCTTCGTTCACGTCCGAAACGCCCGGCGGAGGCACGCTCGCGCCGACGAGGCTGCTGCGGATGTCTTTGAGCTTCGTCCAGCCCGGTTCGAGACCGAGCGCGCGGCCGAGGGCTCGCGCATGTTCCCACGCCGGACGGGAAGCGCCTTGGGGCTCGATGGCCTTGTCGGCGACTTGCTTGAGCCCTTGGCGGTTCACGTAGGTGCCCGCCGCCTCCGCCCAGGAGGTCGCGGGAAGAACGACGTGCGCCGCTTCCTCGAGCGCGCCCGTGTGCGCCGCGATGACGACGAGGCCTCCGAGCATCCCGAGCGCCGTCGCGCCTTCGGGATCCGCGGTCTCGGTGATGCCGCCGAGCGCGATCACGTGGGACACGCGACCCGCGCGGATGTCGTCGAGCAGGTGCGCGAACGACTTGGCGGACGGGACGAGCTCACGCACGCCGGCGGTGTTCGGGTTCTTGTCCGCGTCGATGAGGATCTTGTCGGCGTAGCCCGGGGCCGCGCCCGTCGCGTAGATGGCGGTCGTGCCGAGGAGCTCGGCGAGCTCGCGCATCGCCCAGTTGTCCTCGAGCGAGTGCTGCGCGGACAGCACCACCGCGATGGAGGAGCCCGGCACGTTCGACAGGCGCTGCTTGGCCTCGACGAGGGCGCCGTCGACCGCCGTGCGCTTCTTGCCGACGCGCGCCTCGATGACGCGGCCTTCGTGCGCCGCGCGGTACGAGAGCATGCCCTCGTCGCACATCCAGTACTTGTTGACCGCCTCGTTGTCGCGCGGCCGGTAGCGGTACGCCTTGTTGTAGCGGGGATCGTAGTCGAGGTGGGCGTTGCAGCCCGTCGCGCACCCTTGGCACACGCTCTTCGCCGAGCGGAGGAACCACACGCGCGCCTTGAAGCGGAAGTCCTTCGTCGTGAGCGCGCCGACGGGGCACACGTGCTCCGTCATGAAGGTGTAGTGGCCGTCGAGCTCGCGGCCCGGCGCCACCATGATCTCGTTGAGGTTGCCGCGCTCGCGCATGTCGAGGACGGGGTCTTCGGCGACCTCCTCCATGAAGCGGATGCAGCGCGTGCACATGACGCAGCGCTCGGCGTCGTAGACGATCGTGGGGCCGAAGACGACCGCCTTCGGCTTGTGGATCGGCTCGTCGCGCATGCGCTTCTTCGTGCCCTGGTGCTCGAGCCAGTAATCTTGCAGTTTGCACTCACCGGCCTGGTCGCAGATCGGGCAGTCGACCGGGTGGTTGAGGAGCAAGAACTCCTGCACGTGCGAGCGCGCCTCGGTGACGAACTTGCTCGTGTCGGAGAGGATTTCCTGGTTCTCGACGGCCGGCATCTGGCAGGCCGGCTGGAGCTTCGGTTTTTGCGCGGGGCGGTAGTCCCCGAGCTTCGGATCCCACTCGACGATGTCGAGCATCATCGCGCGCTGGTTCGCCGCCGGCTTGATTTCGACGAGGCACATGCGGCAGTTCGCCGGCGCGCTGAGCCCCGGATGCCAGCAGTAGTGCGGGATTTCGATCCCCTGACGATAGGCGGCCTTGATGATGGTCTCGCCCGGCTCGAAGGGGATGTCCTTGCCGTCAAGCTTGAAGGTGGGCATTCGTGCCGGGGGATTTACGACGATTTGCGCGCGGTTGGAAGCACGCATTCGCGGTCGGAGGAGCTTCTTGGCTTTCGCGAGCCCCGATCGTCGTCGCGCGGGAACGCTTTGCCGCTCGAGGGCGCAAAGTTTTCGTCTTTCGTGGAGAGGTTGCGCCCGAACGGTCGCCCCGACCGACGGCGATCGCCGCGCGAACGACGCACGACGTCAGATGCCACGATCGGCCGCGATGTGCTCTAAGAGGCCCCGCGCCGTCGTATGTCCGCTTCGCCGAATTCCCCCTCGCCGCCGCTCGACGGGCTCGCGCCCGTACCGCCGACGGTCTCGCTCGAGCTCGCGACGATCGCTCGGCTCGCCCTGCCCATCTCGCTCGCGCAGTTCGGGCTGATGCTCCTCGGGCTCGTCGAGGTCGCGATCCTCGGGCACGTCTCGTCGACGGAACTCGGGGGAGCGTCGATCGGTCGGTCCATCGGGATGGTCGTCATCGCGCTCGGCATGGGCGCCGTGTCCGCGCTCGAGCCGCTCGCGGCCCAGGCCATCGGCGCGCGTGAGCCCCAGGTGGCGTTCCGCGCGTTCCTCGGCAGCATCGTCGCGGCCCTCTTTCTCTGGGCGCCGTGCAGCGCCCTCGGCTACCTCGCGACGTACGCGCTCGAAGCCGGCGGCATCGCGCGCGAACTCGTCGGACCGGCGCGTTCGTTCTTCGTCGCGCAGATCCCGGGCCTCTTCTTCTTCGCGGTGTATTTGTCCGCGAAGACGTACCTGCAAGCCAACGGCAAGACGCTGCCGGCGCTGCTCGCGGCCATCGTCGCCAACGTCGTCAACGTCGTCGCCTGCAACGTCCTCATCCGCGGCGTCCTCGAGCTCGGTCCGGTGCGCGTCGACGTCGGCGTTCGGCCGCTCGGGGCCTTCGGCGCCGGCCTCGCCAGCACGATCGCGAGCGCGGTGATGGCTGGATGGGTCCTCGTCCCGGCGTTTCGGCTCCGGCCCCGCGCGAGCCATCCAGGAGCGTCGGGCCGGTCGACCGTGGACGCCGAAGCGACGGCGGCCGAGGGTGGCCACCTGTCGTACGTCCGGCGCATCCTGACGCTCGGGACGCCCATCGGCTTTCAGCTCCTCGCGGAGATCGGGGTCTTTTCATTCGTCGCGGTCCTCGCCGGGCGCCTCGGGACCGTGGCGGTGTCGGCGCATCAAATCGCGCTCTCGCTCGCGAGCTTCACGTTCATGGGCGTGCTCGGCATCGCGGGCGCGACGTCGGTGCGCGTCGGTCACGCGATCGGCGAAGGCCGGACGCCCCGCCAGGCCGGGCTCCTCGGCATCGGGCTCGGCGCGCTCTTCATGCTCGCGTGCGGCGCCGTGTTCTTGTTCGCGCCCGGGCCGCTCGTCCGGCTCTTCTCCGACGATCCCGACGTCGTCGCGCTCGGCGTGCGCCTCCTCTTCATCGCGGCGGCGTTCCAGCTCTTCGACGGCCTCCAAGGCGTCGCGGCGGGCGCGCTGCGGGGCGCCGGCGACGTGCGCTTCCCGTTCCTCGCGAACTTCGGCGCGCACTGGCTCGTCGGCTTCCCGCTCGCGCTCCTCTTCGGGTTCCACCTCGGATGGGGCGCGGCGGGGCTCTGGTGGGGGCTCCTCGTCGGCCTGGCCTGCGTCGCTCTTCTGCTCACCCGGCGATTCGTCGTCCTGACGCGCAAGACCATCGGACGCGTGTGAGGTTTTGGGTTGAGGGTCGAGGGCCGTGTTCCACGCCCTCGCAACGCGCTGAAAGACGACCTCACGGAGCTCGGGCCGCGCGAGGGCGCGCGGATCGGTGCGAGATCGTCTTCCCAAACGGGAATCGTACAGCCCACGCGGACCGCTCCCTACCTCCGTGCGCGGCCACCATCCTCCGTTACAATGTCGAGCGGAGATGCGGCGCCCGAAGATCATCGTCCTGGCCGCCTTGGGACTCGTTGGCGGAGCGGCGTTCGGTTGCGGCGACGCTCCGTCCGATGCGGACACGTCGCCGGACGCAGGCGCCGCCTCCGACACACCCGCCCCGGGTGGGGGCAACGACACGCCGGGCAGCGCCCCCCGTCGAGACGACGCCGGCGGAAGCGATCGCGCGTCGCCGAAAGGGAGCGGATGCTTGCGCGGACAAGGCGATTTCAGCGCCGACGGCCCCTATCCGGTGGTTTCGGAAGACGTGAACGTGGAGGGCTTCGGGAGCTACACGATCTTCCGTCCGAAGGAGCTCGACGCGGAATGCACGCATCCCATCGTCGCGTGGGGGAACGGTTCGACGGTCAGCGGCTCCGCGCCGTACGCTCCTTTCAACCAACGCGCCGCGAGCTGGGGAATCGTCGTCATCGCGTCCCACCAACCGCAACCGGCGTCGGGAGGGTACCTCGCGGCCGGCCTCGATCATCTCTTGGCGGAGAACGAGAACGCTTCGAGCCCCCTCTACCACGAGCTCAGCGGACGAGCCGGCGTGGCCGGACACTCGCAAGGCGGCCTCGCAGCCAACAACACGTCCGGCCATTCCAACGTCGAGGCCGTCGTGTGCATTCAGGGAGGAGGCCTGCCCTCCGGCAAGGTCGCGGTCCTGTGCGAAACGGGCGTCGGCGATCCGATCCGCGGCCTCTGCACGGACACCTACCGCGCCGCGAATGGCCCCGCGTTTCTCGCCGATCACGCGGAGGCCGATCACCTCACGCCGATCGCCTCGCTCGGCGCGGACAGCGAAGCAGGCAAGCAGTACGTCCGCTTGTACACCGCATGGCTTCGTTGCTGGCTCGCCGACGACGCACCGGCGTGCGCGATGTTCGCGGGAAGCAAGGACGCTCCCGTGTGCGGAGATTCGAGCTGGGCAACCTGCGAAGGCCGGAATTTCTAGCTCCGGACCATCTCACGTCCCCGGAAGCCTCCCCATCCAACACGCCGAAGCCTCCCCATCCGACGCGCAGCGGAGGATCCGCGTGGGGGGGAGGCTCCGCCGGATTTACGAAGGCGGAGGGGGGCGGCGCGTGCCGCCCCCAGGGACTAATGATCGCACTCGCCGCCGATCATGTTGAGCGCGCCGAAGGTCGGGACGATGTCGCTCAACATGGCGCCGTCGATGACGCGCGAGAGGCCCTGCGTGATCGCGAAGCACGGCGGGCGGATGCGGACGCGGTAGGGCGTGCCGGTCCCGTCGGAGACGAGGTAGAAGCCGAGCTCGCCGTTGCCGCCCTCGGTGTACGAGTAGACCTCGCCCTTCGGGACCTTCGCGCCTTCCATGATCAGCTTGAAGTGCTGAATCGTGCCTTCGATCGTCGTGTAGACGTCGCTCTTCGGCGGGAGCACGACGCGCGGATCGTCGGCGTTGACGGGGCCTTCGTCGGCCATGCGGTCGCACGCCTGGAGGATGATGCGCGCGCTCTGGCGGATCTCGCCGAGGCGGACGAGGAAGCGGTCGAGCGTGTCGCCGGTCTTGCCGACGGGAACGTCGAAATCGACCTCGTCGTACTTCAGGTACGGGTGCGACTTGCGGATGTCGTACGCCACGCCCGTCGAGCGGAGGCACGGCCCCGTCCACGACAGCGCGACGGCTTCTTCGGGGCGGATCGTCCCGACGCCCTCGAGGCGATCGAGGAAGATGCGGTTCTTGAGGAGCATCCCCTCGCCGTCTTCGACGAGCTTGAGGATCGCCGGGAGGGCGCGGCGGCACATCTCCTTGAGCGCCGGCGTCGGCGGCTGCGCCATGCCGCCGATGCGGCCGAAAGAGTGCGTGAGGCGGGCGCCGGTCTCCTCTTCGAGGATGTCCCAGACCATCTCGCGCGCCTTGATGTACCAGAGGAACGGCGTGAACGCGCCGAGCTCCATCGCCATCGCGCCGTTGCACGTGAGGTGGTCGGAGATGCGCGCGAGCTCGCCCAGGATCATGCGGTACCACTGGCACCGATCGGGCACCTGGATGTCGCAGAGCTTCTCGACGGCCAGCGCGTAGCCGACGTTGTTGAGCATCGGCGAGACGTAGTTCAGGCGGTCGACGTACGGGAACACCTGCGCCCAGGTCCCGCGCTCGCACATCTTCTCGAAGCCGCGGTGCAGGTAGCCGATCTGCACGTCACTCTTCACGATGGTCTCGCCCGAGAGCTCCAGCACGATGCGGATCGTCCCGTGCATCGCGGGGTGCGACGGGCCGAGGTTCAGGTGCATCGGCTCCGCGGGCAGTTCGAGCTCGTTCTCGTCGAGGTCGAGATCGATGGGCTCCATGTCAGTTCTCTCCTCGGCTGCTGTCGCGGACGTTCGGGGCGCCGCGGCGTCCGAACGGCATGCCTTCGTCGGCGCCGAACGGCGCGAGCTTCTCGAGCGGTTGGCCGGCCTCGCCCTCCGTGCGGTACGGGACGAGGGGTTGGGTCTTGTTCGCCGGGTAGTCGCGGCGGAGCGGGTGCCCCTCGAACTCCGCGTACATGAGGATGCGGCGGAGGTCCGGGTGCCCCTTGAAGACGACGCCGACGAGGTCGTAGCACTCGCGCTCGAACCAGTTCGCGCCCGTCCACACGTCGGTGATCGTGTCGAGCTCGACGGTCTCGAGATCGGCGTCGCCCACGCGCGCCTTCAGGCGGACGCGGTGGCGGAGCGGGATCGAGTAGAGGTGCAGCACGACCTCGACGCGCGGCGTGCGATCGGGGTAGTCGACGCCGCAGAGGTCGACGAACAGGTCGAACTTCATCGCCGGGTCGTCGCGCAAGAAACGGCAGACTTCCTTCCAGCGCGAAGGATGGACGACGGCGGTGTCATCGCCGAACGCGGACGACGTCTCGAGGATCGCGTCGCCGAAGCGGCTCGTGAGGGCTTTGAGGACTTGCTCGCTCATGTCACGCTCCCTCGGCTTGACGACGGCGAAGCTGCACGAGCTCGGCGGGATCTTCGCGTGGCTTGACGATCGCCGGCGTGCGGTCACCGCGCGTGATCTTGTCCTGCAAGAGCATGAGACCATCGATGACGGCCTCCGGGCGCGGCGGGCAACCGGGGACGTAGACGTCGCACGGGATGATTTTGTCGATGCCCGGCAGCGTCGTGTAGTTGTCGTAGAAGCCGCCGCAGCTCGCGCATGTGCCGAACGCGAGGACCCACTTCGGCTCCATCATCTGCTCGTAGATGCGCTTGAGGACGGGCGCCTGGCGCTGCGAGATCGTGCCGACGACCCACAAAAGGTCGCTCTGGCGCGGCGAAAAGCGCGGCGCCTCGGCGCCGAAGCGCGCGGAGCCGTCGAAGCGCGGGCTCGTCAGCGCCATGAATTCCATGCCGCAGCACGCGGTGACGAACGGGTACTTGAAGAGCGACCACTTGCGCGCCCACGCGAGCAGCGCGTCGACCTTCGTCGTCGCGAACCCGGACGACGAGCCGCTGTCGAGCGTGACCTGATTCAGCTCTCCCATTCGAGGGCTCCCTTCTTCACCACGTAGACGAGGGCGACGATGACGACGGCGAGAAACCCGAGCATCGACGCGAAGCCGACCCAGCCGAGGCTCTTGAAGCGAATGGCCCACGGGTAGATGAAGACGCTCTCGATGTCGAAGACGACGAAGAGGATCGCCGTCAGGTAGAACTTCACCGAAAGCTTGAGGTGGCTCCCGCCGGAGCTCTCCGAGCCGCATTCGAACGGCTTCATCTTCTCGGGCGTCTTCTTCAATTTGCCACCGAGGAAGGTGGCCCCCGTCCAGAGCAATCCGGCGAGCAGCGCCGCCGTGACGATCATCAAAAAGAGCGGGGCGTAGGTGGCGATCATGCGAATCCTCGTACGACGTGGCGAGGGACGACGGGCCCGAGCGACCGAAACCGAGGGATTTCTAGGGTGCTAGGGCTCCGCGTTTGTAGTGCGAACGGGAGGGTGAAGTCAACGACGGCCCTTTTTCTCCGGGGCGCGGTTCGGCGGTGCGTCATCGACCTTCCGAGGGCTCTCCGGGGGCCGGCGAAAGGCTGCTAGGCTGAACGGGCATGGCGATTCGCAAAATTGCGACCATCGGGCACCCCGTCCTTCGCACCGTCGCGCGGCCGATCGGTCGGGACGAGCTCCGTTCCGAGGGAATTCAGCGCTTCATCGACGATCTGGTCGAAACCATGCGGGACGCGAACGGCGCCGGGCTCGCGGCGAACCAGATTTACGAGCCGATCCGGATCTGCGCGATCGAGGTGAAGAACAACCCGCGCTACCCGTACAAGCCGAACATTCCGCTCACGATCCTCGTCAATCCCGAGATCGTGCCGACGACCGAGGACACGTTCTGGAACTACGAGGGCTGCCTGAGCGTGCCCAATTTGCGCGGGCAAGTGCGGCGGTTCGCGGGCGTGCGCGTCAAAGCCTTGTCGCGCAGCGGCGAGCCGCTCGATTTCGAGGCGCGCGGCCTGTCGGCGGGCACGTTCCAGCACGAGGTCGATCACCTCGACGGCAAGATTTTCGTCGACCGGGTCGAAGACACGACGACGCTCGCGACTTGGACGGATTTCGAGCGCTTCCACATGGCGGCGTTCGTCGAGCGCGCGAAGGCGATCGTGGCGAAATACGGCGGGTAGCGGCGAGGACCCTTCAGGAGCTCGACGGGAGCCCGACGAGGCGCGCCTTCCAGACCGTGAGCGCAGGACCGAGGCGCTCGTCGATGGTCCGGATCTCGTCGGCGAGCTCGCTCTCGGGGACGCCGGCCTCGAGGGCGTCGCGCAGGCACGCGTAGGCGGCCATGAAGCGACCACGTCGGAGGAACGCACGGACGAGGGGCGGAAGGACCTTCTGCGGCGGGCCGCCGAACGCGAGCGAGCGACGGAGGGGGCCGATGGCTTCGCCGGGGCGCTCGTTGACGAGGAGGGCCTCGCCGAGGCGGAGGAAGAGCTCGGCCGCCGCCATGCCTTCTTCGGCGTACTGGATGCCGATGCGGAAGACCTCTTCGGCTTGCTCGATCTCGCCGAGGTGCACGCACGCGGAGCCGAGGAGCCCGAGGCCCTTGGCGATGAGCGCGCGCGCGTCGGGGGCGAGCATCTGACCCTCGGGCGTCCGAAGGAAGATGGCGAGCGGCGCCGGCCACGTGCCGAGCAAGGCGACGACCTTGGGCCACTCCTTGCGGAGCGCGCAGGCCTCGGCCTCGCCGACCTTCGACAGATCGATGGCGGAGCGCGAACCGGAGGCGGCGCGCTCGAGCTCTTCGCGCACCAATTCGCGGACGTGCTCGCGGAACGACTCGAGCTCGAACGTCTCGGGCGTGCCGTCGTGAAGGACGTCGATCTCGTGGTGGTCGCCGTCGAGGCGGAGCGCGGTCAGCGAGTAGCCGTAGAGCGGCGCGAGCAGCAGGTAGCGGACGCCGATGAAGAGCTGGATGGCCTCGATGTCGGTGTCGCGCTCGGGGGCGTCGGTGTCGCGCTCTTCTTCGATGACGAGGGCGCCGACGAGCCTTCGCCGGAAGTCGGCGAGCGTGAGGCGTTGGGGTTCGAGATCGCCGTCGGAGTCGCTCGCGCCAACGACGAAATCGACGAGCGTCTGGTCCGGGCTTCGACGGTCGATGGTCAGCGCCGTGATGCGCGCGCCGACGATGATGGAGAACGCGAAGAACCGCTCGCCGACGATCTCGCAGAGGGCCTGGAAGCTGCCGATCCCTTCGCCGATGCGCTCGAACCAGCCGTCGGTACGGAGCGCGTCGAGGGAGAATGTTTTTCCGGTGTCGGCCATCAGGCTAAGCGCATCGAACGGGAAGACGCCTCTCGACGGAGAGGATCTCACGAACGCTCGGACGCGTCCAGGGGCCAGTGAAGGCACACCGGACGGACGCCGCAGCCCTCGCAACGCCGCGGGTCGCGCTTCGACGGGCAACGCTGGAGCATGCCCATGTGGCAGAGCGAAAAGTCGTACCGGGTCGGGTCGTTCCGGTCGACGGACGCGTCCAGGGGCCAGTGAAGGCACACCGGGCGGACGCCGCAGCCCTCGCAACGCCGCGCGTCGCGCTTCGACGGGCAGCGCTGGAGCATGCCCATGTGGCAGAGCGAAAAATCGTACCGGGTCGGGTCGTTCGCGTCGAACCGCGCGAGGGCCTGGGTGATCTCGACCGCGGTGCGCCAGGAGACGTCGCGGCGCCGGGTGAAGCCGAGGTTCCGCGAGAGCCGGTGGATGTGGACGTCGACGGGGACGACCAGCCGGTGGGGCGGGACGGCCCAAAGGCCGAGATCGACGCCGTCGGCCTCGCGCACCATCCACCGCGCGAAGAGGAGCAGGCGCTTGGAGGCGCTCCCGGCGCGGGGATCGCCGAGCAGGTGGGTCGGGCCGCGTCGACCGCTCGCGTCGCGTTCGCCCGGCGCGGGGAGACCTCCGGCGCGGCGGATGCGATCGCAAAGGCACGCGAGCGCCTCGCGGAACGCCTCGGGGCCGCCGTCGGCGTTCGAGGGGCGGGCGGCGTCGGCGTCGGCCAGGGCGTCGGCGTCGGCCAGATCGCGGGCGAACGCGGCGCCGAGCGAGCCGAACTCGCGCTGGACGCGGCGCGCGCCGACGAGGAGACGGGCGAGATCCTCACCGCGGAAG
>JBGAHN010000169.1:0-12486 GCA_044226145.1 Labilithrix sp.
CCTCGACGTTCAAGTAGGAGTCTTTCGCCGGCGCCGGACCGACGAGCACCGCTTCGTCGGCGTCGCGCACGTGGGGCGCGTCCGCGTCGGCTTCGGAGTAGACGGCGACGGTCGCGATGCCGAGGCGCTTGCAGGTGCGAATCACGCGGCGGGCGATTTCACCGCGGTTGGCGATCAGAACCTTCTTGAAGGGCATGGCCCCGTCGATAGCACGATGCGTCGTCTTTGACAGTGCGTCGCGTACCGATCCCGCCACGGTCGCCGCGCCACGGGCACGCCATGGGCGCGCGGCGAACGCCCGGTGCCCCTCAGACGTCGTCGACGGACACGCTCGATTCGAACGCGCCGGCGAGCCGCGCGACGACCACCCGATCGCGCCCCTGGCGCTTGGCCTCGTACATGGCCTCGTCGGCGCGCCGTTCGAGCTGATCGGGCGTCTCGCGCGTGTCCCACGTGGCGACGCCGATCGACACCGTCTGCCGCAAGCTCTGGCCCGCCGCCTCGATCGGCTGCGCGCGCAGGATCTGCTGGATGCGGACGGCCGTCGCGTGCGCCTGCGTCGCGCTCGTCTGGGGCATGATGAGCACGAACTCTTCGCCGCCCCGCCGCACGAGCACGTCGACGCGGCGCACGGCCTTCTGCACGCGATCGGCGAACGCCCGCAAGACGTCGTCGCCCGCGGCGTGCCCGTAGCGATCATTGACCGACTTGAAGTGGTCGAGATCCATGTAGAGCAGGCTCACGTCGGCCCCGGCGCGGCCCGCGCGCTCCATTTCCTCGACGAGGCGCGGCGTCAGGTACCGGTGGTTGAACGCCATCGTCATGTCGTCGAACATGGCCAGGCGCCGTAGCCGTGCGCGATCGATGGGCGGTGCCGAGCAGTTCGCGAGGAGCCGCAGGAGGAGCTGGTCGTCGTCGTCGAACGCCGCGGGCTCCGACGACGTGACGGAGAGCACCCCGATGATCTCGGCGCTCGACCAGAGCGGCTCGCACACGACGGAGCGCACCCGGAACGACGGATCCGACGCCTCGACCCAGCGCGGATCTTGCGTGACGTCGTCGACGCGCGCGGCGCGCCCCTGATCGACGACCCAACCGATGACGCCCTCGCCGCGGCGAAAATCCATCGGAGGGATGGTCTCGCCCTTGCCGGAGCGCGCGCTCGACAGGAGCGCCGTCCGGGAGTTGTCGAGCAGGCGGATCGACGCGTGATCGGCGCCGAGCAAATCGACCGTCGCGTCGGTGACCGTCTTCAGGAACTCCTCGAGCGGGCGATCCGAGGTGAGATCCGCCGTCAGCCGAAGCAGGACCTCGAGCGTTCGTTGCGCGTTCAACGAACCAAGGCTACCGCCTCCGGTACGCGCGACAAGGGCCAATGCGTCCCGTTCCACCGCGGCGTCGTTCGAAGTCGTGGGCGTCATGGTCAATGAAAATCCCGGCTCGAGGCCGCGAGCTCCGGCAAGCGAGCGTCGAGCGATTCGAGTTTGTCCACGAGGACGTACACGATGCTGGACGGCACGGGCTTCTCCCCTTCGGCGGACGGTACCGAACGTGCGAGGGCCGTCGCGAATTCCCCGCGGGGGACGTCGCCGCGTTCGATTTTTCCACGCGCGAGCAGAAGGTGCGAGGTCGTCGCCACCCGGCGGAATTTCTCGAAGACCGACGACCACAAAAGGAGGTTCGTGAACCCGAACTCGTCTTCCATCGTGAAGAACACGACGCCGCTCGCCGTCCCCGGTCGTTGCCGGCAGATGACGAGCCCCGCCACGCTCACGGACGTCCCCGGCGAGAGCGTGAGCAAATCGCGCGACGACTTGATCCGCTTCGAAAGCGTCGGGCGCACGCAAAGCATGGGGTGATCGGCGACCGAGATGCCGGTGCGCTCGTAGTCGAGCACGAGCTGCTCGCCGCGGGACATCGCTCGGAACGACGTGCCGGGTTCGTTGGGTGCGACGTCGGCCCACATGTCTTCGTCGCGCGGCAAGACCACCTTCCAGATGGCTTCGCGTCGCCCCATGGTCAGCCCGTCGAGAGCGCCGGCCTCGGCCAAGACGAGGAGCTCCTTGCGCCCCAGCTTCGCGCGTCCGGCGAGATCTTCGAGGCTCGAAAACGGCGCCTCCTTCCGCGCGTGTTCGATGCGCCGCCCCGTCTCCTCCCCGAGCTCGCGGACGAGGCGGAGGCCCAGCCGGAGGCCGGGATCGAAGGCGTCGCGGACATCGTGGACGTCGCGAACGTCGCGCGTGCCTTCGCGGGGGAGCCGCGTGCACGTGCAGTCCCAGTCGCTCGCGTTCACGTCGATCGGCAAGGCGACGACGCCGTGGCGCTGCGCGTCCTGCACGATCGTCGACGGCGAGTAGAAGCCCATCGGCTGGCTGTTGACGAGCGATGCCGCGAACTCCGCCGGGAAATACACCTTGAGCCACGCGCTCGCGTAGACGAGCAGCGCGAAGCTCGACGCGTGGCTCTCGGGGAAGCCGTACTCGCCGAACCCTTGGATTTGCTTGAAGAGGCGCTCGCCGAACGCTTCGTCGATCCCGTTTTTGCGGAAGCCCTCGAGCAGCCGCTCGCGGTGCCGTTCGAGCTGCCCGTTCTTGCGCCACGACGCCATGTCGCGGCGGAGCTGATCGGCCTCGCCGCCCGTGTAGCCCGCGCCGGCGATGGCGATCTGCATGACTTGCTCCTGGAAGAGCGGCACCCCGAGCGTGCGCTTCAAGATGGGCGCCAAGAGCTCGTGCGGGGGCTCGACGTTCTTCTCCTCCCCATTTCGCCGCCGGAGGTACGGGTGGACCATGCCGCCTTGGATGGGGCCGGGCCGCACGAGCGCGACCTCGATGACCAGGTCGTAGAATTCCTGCGGGCGGAGCCGCGGGAGCATCGCCATCTGCGCGCGGCTCTCGATCTGGAAGACGCCGACGGTGTCCGCCTCGGACAAGGAGGCGTAGACGACGGGATCTTCGGCGGGGATCGCGGCGAGCCGGGCGACCGCCGTCCCCGCGAGGAGGCCCTTCGGGACGTCGAGGCCGAAGCGCGTGGCGCTGTCCCTCACGAGATCGAGCCCTTTGCGGAGCGCCGTGAGCATGCCGAGACCGAGGACGTCGACCTTGAAGAACCCGAGCGTCTCGATGTCGTCCTTGTCCCAGGGCACGATCGTCCGATCCGGCATCGTGGCCGGCTCGACGGGCGCGACCTCGCTCAAGCTCGCCGCCGAGAGCACGAAGCCGCCCACGTGCGTCGACAAATGGCGCGGGAATCCCTGGATGGCGCGCGCCATCTGGAGCGTCCAGCGCACGCGCACGTCGTCCGGCGAGAAGCCGAAGGCGCGGAGGCGTGACGCCCCGACCGCCGACACGCCGTCCCACCACGTCACGACGTCCGAGAGGCGGTCGACCTGCTCGAGCGAGAAGCCGAAGACCTTGCCGACGTCGCGCAAGGCGCTCTTCGAGCGGTACGAGATGACCTCGCTCACCATCGCGGCGCGATCGCGCCCGTAGGTCGCGTAGATCTCCTGGATCACCTCTTCGCGGCGCTCGTGCTCGAAGTCGACGTCGATGTCCGGCGGCTCCCCTCGCCGCTCGGCGGACAAGAACCGCTCGAAGAGCATCTCGGAGCGCGCGGGATCGACCGCGGTGATCCCGAGGCAGTAGCAAACGGCGCTGTTCGCGGCGCTCCCCCGACCTTGGCAGAGGATGTCGCGGCGCCGGGCGATGTCGATGATGGCGCGGACCGACAAGAAATACGCCGCGACCTCGAGCTCGCGGATGAGCGCGAGCTCCTTTTCGAGCTGCGTGGCGACCTTCTCCGGAACGTCCCCCTCGGCCGCGTAGCGCTCGCGCGCGCCCGCCCACGTCAGCCGCGCGAGCGCTTCGTCGGCCGTCTCGCCGAGGTGCCCGCGGAAGTCGCGGTGGACCAGATCGGTCAGTTCGTAAGGGAATCGGTACGACAGCTCGGCGATCGAAAAGAGGCATCGATCGGCGACGAACCGCGAGCGCTCCACCCACTCCGGGTGGAGGGAGAAGAGCTTGTCGATCTCTTCTTCGTCCTTCAGGTGCGCTTCGGCGTTGGGCAAGAGCGCGCGCCCCGCGTCGTCGAGCGTCGTGCCCTCGCGGATGCACTGAAGGACGTCGAACACAGGTTTTTCGCTCTTTTCTGCGAACATCACGCGCCCGACGGCGCACACGGCCACGCCGTACCGGCGCTGCGCCTCGAGCGTGCGTCCGATGCGCGCGCGCTCCTCGCCGTCGCGGTGGAGGTGGATGGCGATCGACAGGCGGCGCCCGAAGCTCCGGTGGAGCACGTCGATGGGCAGCGTCGCGTCGGCGAGCGCCCAGAGCCCCTCGGCGTGCGCGCACACGAACGACAAGGGGACGCCCGCGAAGGTGTGCCGGGGCAGCGCGTCGTCGTCGCGCCCGTTGGCGCCGCGCGCGCGATCGGAGGCGCGGTCGGACTTGGGGTGGCGCGCGTGGCTCTCCGTCAGGATCTTGCAGAGATTGATGTATCCTGCATGATTTTCGACGAGCACGGTGAGCGTCGTGCTCCGCGGGGCGTCGCTCGAGGGATCCGTCGCGCCGTCGCCCGGCTCCGGATCGAGGGTCAGCTCGCAGCCGACGACGAGCCGGAGGCCCATGGTCCGGGCGGCCTCGTGCGCGCGGACGATCCCGTAGAGGCCGTCGCGATCGGTCACGGCGATCGCGTCGTAGCCGAGCGCCGCGGCGCGCTCCATCAACCGCTCCGGCGGCGAGGCCCCCGAAAGGAAGCTGAAATTCGTGCGCGCCGTGAGCTCGACGTAACGCGTCTTGCGTTTGCCGAACACCGCGCCCCACTTGCCGAGCTCGTCGACGAGCGATGTCGACGGCGACGTCTCTGGCGGGCTCAATCGAACCACCCCCGTACGTACGTCGCGCCGGTCGCGCGATCGATCTCGACCCAGGCCAAGCCCTCGTCGACCCAGGCCTGGACGTACGCGACGCTTTCGGGCTCGTTCGACGCGTCTTTCCACCACGCGACCGCCTCGAGCCGCGAGAGGCGACGCACGACGCCGAGATCCTGCTTCGCGACGCGGATCGGCGTGTCGAGGATGCGCGTCGGCTCGGAGACGCTCGACAGGAGCTTTCGGCGCGAGCGCCCCGCGCCCGATTTGTCGGACAGCTTCACGAGCCGCGTCCGCTCTTCCGGGAGCCACGCGTCGCCGAGCGCGAGCTTGCCGACCGCCGTGTCCCCCAAGTCCGCCGCGAGCTCGGCGACGAGCCGCGGGAGCACGAGCGACGCCTTCGGCACCGGATCGAACAACGACAGCGCGGCCTGCGTGCGGTGCGCGAGGGCGGGCACGCAGAGCTTGGCGGACAGCGCCGGCGCGGCGAGCTGGATCCGTTCGATCTTCGGCCGGAGCGCCGCGAGCAGATCCTTCGCGCGGGCGAGCGGCGACGGGAGATCGAGGGCGATGGTCGTGCGGGTGGCGGAGGCCTCGTCGCTTCCGCCCCGCCCATCGCCGAGTCCACGCACGAGCGCGGCATCCAGCGCGAGCTCGAGCTCGAGGCGGGAAGCGGCCATGCCCCGGCCCGCGAGCCGATGCGCCATGCGATCGGCGAGCATCTTCGCGACGAAGACGAGCGCCTCCGCGCCCTCG
Source organism: Labilithrix sp. (assembly GCA_044226145.1). Classification (GTDB taxonomy): domain Bacteria; phylum Myxococcota_A; class Polyangia; order Polyangiales; family Polyangiaceae; genus Labilithrix. The sequence continues at coordinate 5,624 of JBGAHN010000169.1, forward strand.
ATGCCCACCTCGAACGCGACGTCTTCTTCGGGGATTTCCGGGGGAATATAGGGGTCGAGCGGCGCGTGATCCTCGCCGTCGGCGATGGCGAACACGGCCGGGGCGTGCTTGCCGAGGCGCGTCGCCAACGAGGTCCGCGGCAGCGCCCGGAGCTCTTCGATCGTGCGGACGCCGATCTGGGTCAACCAGCGCGTGTCCTCGGGCAGCAGCGGGAGCGCGGTGATCGGCAGCGTCCGGAGCACCGACGCGCTCTTGCCCGGGGGCACGACCATCACGTGCCTCGGAGCGCCGGCGCGCGGCGAGGGTGAAGACACGAGGAGCGTGGCGAGCTCGCGCGCGAGGGTCGCCGCCACGCGCGGGCCGTCGGCGATCGCGACGGCGCACACGTGACCGAGCGCGGCGACGGCGGAGGCGAGGCGCGTCGCGAGGAGCTTTTCGCCTTCGAGGCGATCGGGGGCGTGCAGGTGCGCGCACCCCGTCACGTCGACCCAGACGACGTCCCCGAACGACGACGCATCGGCGTTCGCCTCGGCGAAGGAGACCGTCGCACCGAACGAGAGCGCGACCTCCGAGAGCCGGCCGAGCGCGCGACGAACCGCCTCGGGACGGACGACGCGGACCGCGAGGTTCGACGCCCGAGCCCGCGCCTGCGCGATGGTCTGCCCCGCCGAGATGCCGAGGCGGCGCGCCTCGCGCGAAACGACGTCGAGGCGCGTTTGACCGAGCAGCTTCTCCTCGGTCATCGGAGGCGGCGCCACGACGAGGCCGAGCGGAACCGCGTCGCGCTCGTCCTCGCTCTCGCCCGTGAGGACGCACGCGCCGCGAAGCACCTCGACGCGAAGCTCGCCCGTGAGGACGCACGCGCCGCGAAGCACCTCGACGCGAAGCTCGGGAAGAACGACCGCACAGATCCGCATCCCGCCCTCCGTTCAGTCCTCAGTCTTCGATGCGAACGACGTGCGCCGAACCGTGCGACGACGCCCGCCCGAAGCGATCTTTGGTGACGCGCACGGCCACGGATTCGTTGCGCCGCTCGACGTCGAGGCGGAGCGCCACGGGCCATGGCACCGGGCGGGGGGCGTACGCGTTCGTCAAAAGGACGAACGTGGTGCCTTGCTCTTCGGCCGCAAGCGCGAGCTTGCGCACGACCACCGAGCCGTCGACACGACGCGCCGTGGTGCGGGAAGGCGTGCGCGACTTCGACGGCCCCTCTGGCGCGGACGCCCCCGCTTGCGCGAGCTTGCCTCCGAGGCCGGAAAACGCGTCGACGACGACGAGATCGAACGCGCCCGAGCTGCCGACCTTCACGACCGTGCGCGCGAGCGACGCCGGATCCGGGCGAACGACGAGGAGCCGATCGAGATCCACGCCGCCTTGCGCCACGCGGGGCGCGTAGAGCGGCGGCGCGTCCGTCGGCGTGATCCACGCGCACCACGCTTGGGAGTCTTCGCGATGGACGGCGCGCACGGCCGCGAGCGCGATCGTGGTGGCTCCTCCGCGAAAGGCCGCGCGCTTCCGCGGCATCGCCAGCTCGACGATCCCGCGCGGCAGCCCGTGGTCCGGCAGCACGCGCTCGAGCTCGGGCCATCCGAGGGAAAGAACCTTCGCGGCCGGCAGGAGCGACGCGGTACCCTGACGAACACCGAGTCTCTCGAGCGACGAAACGTCGAGCAGACGCGGAAATTCGAGCTCGGTCGGCGTGCAGGTTCGCACGCCGACATTCGTGGACGGCACTTCAGAGTCGAGGTTCGACGAAGATCGGGCAGCCGCCGCGGCCATACTGAACATATAATCAGATACGGGACGTGGCGCAAGCCGCTATGAAGGCTCGGCCTCGCGCGAATGGAGCAAGTCATGGGAGTCCACACCGAAGCCACCGTTGCCCTCGCGGCGTACGATCCCCGCGCACCGCTCCCCCGCGATCCCATGCTCGACCGTTTGGCGGACGTCCTCCGCGGCATGGACTCGGTGCTGGTTTGCTACTCGGGTGGCATCGACAGCGCGTTCGTCCTCGCCGTCGCGCACCGCGTCCTCGGCGACAAGTGCATCGGCATGACGGCCGTGAGCCCGAGCCTCGCCTCCTTCGAGCGGCAGGACGCCGTCGCCATCGCCAAGCAAATCGGCGCACGCCACGAGCTCGTCGAATCCCACGAGATCGAGGACGAGGGCTACGCGCAGAACGGCGTCGATCGCTGCTTCCACTGCAAGAGCGAGCTCTACCGGATCAGCGCGGCGAAGAAGATCGCGTGGGGGCTCGCCGAGGTCGTCAACGGGACGAACCTCGACGATCTCGGCGACTACCGGCCCGGCCTCGAGGCCGCGAAGAACGCCGGGGCGCGGAGCCCGCTCGTCGAGGCCGAGCTCGGCAAGGCCGACGTGCGACGCCTCGCGAAGCTCCTCGGCATGAGCGCGTGGGACAAGCCCGCGGCGGCGTGTTTGTCGAGCCGCCTGCCGTACGGCACGCGGGTGACGCGCGAGCGCCTCGCGCAAATCGGCGAGCTCGAGCGCGAGCTCCACGAGCTCGGGATCCGCCAGGCGCGGGTGCGCTGGCACGCGCTGGAAGGTGGCGCGGGCACCCGCGAGGCCGCGATGGCGCGGATCGAAATCGGAAAGAGCGAGCTCGCGTTCGCGTTCGAGCGCCGCGACGCCATCGTCGACGCCGGTCGCCGCCTCGGATTCGTCCACGTGACGCTCGATCTGGCCGGCTACCGCACCGGCAGCCACAACGAAGTCCTCGCCCGCCGCTCGCTGCCCGTCCTGCCGTAGCGAAGCGCCACGCCACGAAACGATGCCTTCGCGGGCCGCCACCTCGGCAGCGGCTCGGCCTCTCGTAGCGTTGCAGCTCGAAGCGTTGCAGCGAGGTGCGAGGACGTGCGCGCCTCTCGGTGCATCACCTCGCACCACCTCGCATTGCGCATCGAACCGCGCGCAGACAAGCTATCCAGCAGCGTCGAACTTTTCTCGACGGCTTTCCTTCTGCCGTAGGATGGTCTCGACGCACGGAGATTCTTACTTATGCGCTCTTCTCTCTTTCTTCTTGGCACCGTCTTCGTTTCCGGGGCCGTGGGCCTCGCGGCATGTGGCTCCGATGGCGGCGTGAGCGAGTTCGGCGATCCTCTCCCGCCGCTCGAATCCGACGCCGACGTCCCCGATCTCCCCGACGGTTGCGGGTTCGGGTGCGACGACGCCGCGTCGGGCGACGCCAGCGACGTCGACGGCTCGTCCGGCAGCGTGACGATCACGTCGATGCGCATCGATCCGGCGGACGCGACGCTGACGATCGACGCCGGCCAAGCCAAGACGCAGTCGTTCCGGGTCTACGCGAAGCTGAACGGCTCGAGCCTCGAGCGCGACATCACGAAGTACGCCGTCTTCTACGTGCCCGACAACTACCTGGTCGGCGCATTCCCGACCGACGGGAAGCCGACGTTCACGACGCGCGTGCCGGCCGCTCCCACCGATCCGCCGCAGCGCGGAGGCAAGGTGACGATCCGCGCGCAGGCGTCGAACAGCGACGGGACGGTCGCGACCGTGACGACGTCGCTCACGGTCAAGGTCTCGCCGATCACGATGAACCAGCCCGGGGCGACGCTCCCGACGAACCCGGCCGGCAAATTCACGACGGCCGATCCGAACGCCGCGCGCAAGCCCGCGATCGCCTACCCGAACGACGGCGTCATGCTCCCGCCGAACCTTCGCCGGCTCGACGTCCATTGGGACGCGGGCGCGACGAACACGCTCTTCGAGCTGCGCTTCACGGGCGACAACACGACCGTGACGTACTACGCGCGTTGCGGTGGCGGCACGGGCTTTTTGGCCGGGAAATGCGGCTTCGAGCTCGATCAGCAGGCGTACGCGTGGATCGCGGAGAGCAACGCCGGCGGGCAAGTGAAGCTCGTCATCCGGGGGACGACGGACGCGGGCGGCACCTACGGCGAGTCGTCGCCGATCACGCTGAGCTTCGCCGAGCAGAACGTCGAGGGCGGCCTCTACTACTGGGCCGTCGTCCCGAACCAGATCGGCAAGGTGATGCGCGTCGACTTCGGCAACCCGAACGGGGCGCCGGAAGACTTCATCGTGCCGCCCGAGCCGCGCCTCGACGGCTCCGTCGACTGCGTCGGGTGCCATACGCTCTCGCGCGACGGCAAGAAGCTCGTCGCGTCGGTCGGCGGTCGATGGGACGGTCGGCTCGTGTTCATCGGCGACGTCGGCAAGCCCAAGTCGGACGCGGACTGGGCCACGCAGACGGGCGCGCCCTCCGGAGCGCCGGCGAAGAATCGCTTGCAGTTTGCATCTTTCAACCCGGACGGCTCGAAGTTCGTCGCGGTCTACGGCGACGTCGGCAACGTGGGCAAGGAAGCTTGGCTCGCCGACAACCAGCTCCTTCCCTTCCCGAACGGCGAGCTGCCGGACGACATGAACCCGAAGAACCTGTTCTTCCACGATGGGACGACGGGGCTCCGCACGTCGAAGAAGACGCTCACCTTCAAGCCCAATCATCCCGACTGGTCGCCCGACGGGACGATGATCGCCGTCACGCACGTCGGCAACGATCAGACGGCCACCCAGCGCCCCACGCGGAGCGGCATCGACGTGCTTCGTCAGGAGAACGGGCAGTGGCTCGATCCGGTCTCCGTCGTGCCCGCGCAGATCGGCAAGAACCGAGTGAACCCGAACTTCGTCCCGGACAGCTCGTTCTTCCTGTACTCGGAGTCGACCTGCCCGGCCGACGATCCGGACAGCGACGATTGCGACGGCGACAGCGATCCGTCGTCGGAGATCTTCGCGATCAAGCCGGTGCCTTCGCAGGGGCCGGTGGCGCTGAAGAACGTCGGCACGGCGGGGGTCGCGGACGGCGCCGGCGCGAAGACGGGCGACACGTTCCCGCGCTCGGCGCCGTTCAAGACGAAGCACAAGGACGGGACGCTCGTGTGGGCGACGATCGCGTCGCGGCGCGCGCCGGGCTACCGAACGAAGGACGGCGCGCAGCTCCTCTGGATGTTCGCCATCGACCCGGCCAAGGTGCTCGCCGGACAAGACGGCAGCTACAAGGCGTTCTTCCTGCCCTTCCAGGCGTTCGAGACGTCGAACCACATCGCGCAGTGGACCGAGAAGATCGTCGGCGGCAACGCGCCGCCGCCGGAGCCTCCGCCCGCGGAGCCGCTGCCGCCGCCCGCCACGCCGATCAACTGACGGCGTCCGCTCCTTCGCGGCGGTCCTCTCCGTCACGGCGGTCCGCCGCCGAGATCACGGGTGCTGCATGTGCCACGTGCGGGCGAACGTCTGCACGAGCGGCATGCGCGCGAGCGGGTTCGGGTGCGTCCGCAGGATCTGCACGGGGCTGAGCAGGCTGAGCGGACCGCCACCCCCACCGAGCCGCTCGATGTCCGCGAAGTAGGAGAGCAGCAAGATGCCGCCCGTCTCGGACCACTCGTACTGCGGGCGGCGCGCGCGGCCGGCGTCGAGCGCGTTGTAAGTTCCGGCCGAGTCCGCGGCGCTCTCGGCGACCTGGTTGAAGGTCGGGACGTTCGTGAGCAGGCGGCCGAAGTGTTGGAGATCGAGGACCGGTCCGCTCGGCTGTCCCTTCGCGCACCCCGTGTGGCCGAGGTAGTGGTGCGCGAGCTCATGACCGAAGGTGAACGCGAGGATTTCGTCGAAGAGCTCGTGCGCGCGCGACCAGCGCCGCGCGTCGGGACCGAGGTTCGCGGGGATGATGCCGGCCGGGAGGCCCGCGCGGGCGTTCGCGTCGCGCGAGAGCGCCGGGAGGACGGCGTTCGTGTAGGCCTCGTAGGTGCGCGTGCCGAAGAGCTCGTCGGTCGCCTTCGTCTGGGCGATGGCGTCGACGGCCTCGAGGATGCCCGCGGTCGCCGTGAGGAACGGCGCGCCGCGCTCGTCGCAGCCGGCGTATGCGTTGACCTCCGTGGTCGGATCGAACACGAGCGGGATGCCCCGCACGAGCGCCTGGTTCGACGGGGAGAGCGCGTTCACGAGCTCCGCGTGGACGCCGCGGAGCTCCGCCTGCCACGCGGCCTGGCCGATCAGCGGCGCGAGCAGCGGGCGCGACGCCGCCGGGGGAGCCGGGGGGTAGCTCTGCGGCGGCGGATAGCCTTGGGGCGGGTAGCCTTGCGGTGCGGAGGAGCCCGGGGGGTAGCTCTGCGGGGGATAGCCCTGCGGATAACCTTGCGACGGGTAGCCGACGGTCGGGGTCGCCGACGGCGGGGGCGAGGAAGAGCGACAAGCTCCGAGAAGGAGCGACAAAGCGACGCCCGCGACGGCGCGAAAAGCACGTTTGCTCACGCCGCTTTTTTACCATGGAGCGGCGCGAACGACGCGCCGTTGGCGAAAAGCGACGCCCGGAGGGCTCAGCCGGCCCCGCCCGTCCCGTCGGCCGGCGTCCTACCCGGGCGCTCGGCGTCGCCCGATTCGCGCAGCGCCCGCACCGAGGCGAGCAGGCCCCGCGCGTCCTGGAAGCGCTCCTCGGGGCGCCGCGCGAGGGCCCGCTCGACGATGGCGCGCCACGCGGCGGGGATTGCTGCGACGGGGGGCGGCGCGTCCGCGGATCCCATGGCCGGCGCGGCGCTCGGCATGCGACGCGACGCCGGACGAACGCCCGACTCCGCCTGCGCGATCCGACGGAGCGTGTCGACGGCGTCGGGGCGCGGCTTCGCGAACGAGCCGGGCTTCCAGAGATCGTCGGCCGAGGGCGGCGGCGGCTCGCCCACGAGGCATTCGTAGAGGAGCGCGCCGAGGGCGAACACGTCGCTCCGTGCGTCCACTTCGCCGCCGCTCTCCTGCTCCGGCGACATGTACCCCGGCGTCCCGAGCGGCGCGCCCATGTTCGTGATGCGCATCTCTTCCCATTC
>JBGAHN010000170.1:0-12442 GCA_044226145.1 Labilithrix sp.
GCCTCGAGGAGTCCCTCGAACACGTTGCCGCCCTCGAGCGCGGCGCGCTTGACGCCGTCGATGGCGATCGTCGCGCGGCCTTCGTTCCGCTTCCAGAACGCGTCGCGCGTCGCGATGGCGAAGTCCTTCTCGTCCTTCGTCGCGCGGATGACCTCCGGCGGCGAGATCGTCGGCGATCCCTTCGGATCGAGGAACGTGTTCACCCCGACGATGGGCAGCGTGCCGTCGTGCTTGAGGGTCTCGTAATAGAGCGACTCGTCCTGGATCTTCGAGCGCTGGTACATGCGCTCCATCGCTCCGAGCACGCCGCCACGCTCCGAGATGGCGCGGAACTCGGAGAGCACCGCGTTCTCCACGAGGTCGGTGAGCTCTTCGACGATGAACGATCCCTGGATGGCGTTCTCGCTCTTCGCGAGCCCGAACTCCTTCGTGATGATGAGCTGGATGGCGAGCGCGCGCCGGACGCTCTCTTCCGTCGGCGTCGTGATGGCCTCGTCGTACGCGTTCGTGTGGAGCGAGTTGCAGTTGTCCTGGAGCGCGAGCAGCGCCTGGAGCGTCGTGCGCACGTCGTTGAACGCGATCTCTTGCGCGTGCAGCGATCGCCCCGACGTTTGCACGTGGTACTTGAGCTTCTGCGAGCGCTCGTTTCCGCCGTATTTGTCGCGGATCGTCCGCGCCCAGATGCGCCGCGCGACGCGCCCGATGACCGTGTATTCGGGATCCATGCCGTTCGAGAAGAAGAACGACAGGTTCGGCGCGAAGTCGTCGATGCGCATCCCGCGCGAGAGGTAGTACTCGACGAAGGTGAAGCCGTTCGCGAGCGTGAACGCGAGCTGGGAGATGGGGTTCGCCCCGGCTTCGGCGATGTGGTAGCCGGAGATCGACACCGAGTAGAAGTTCCGCACCTTGCGGTCGATGAACGACTGCTGGATGTCGCCCATCAAGCGGAGCGCGAACTCGGTGGAGAAGATGCAGGTGTTCTGCGCCTGGTCTTCCTTGAGGATGTCGGCCTGCACGGTCCCGCGCACGGCCGAGAGCGTGGCCGCGCGGATCTTCTCGTACGTCTCGCGCGGCAAGACCTCGTCGCCCGAGACGCCGAGGAGGAGCAGGCCGAGCCCGTCGTTGCCCTCGGGGACGTCGCCCTGGTAGCGCGGGCGGGGGAGGCCGCGCTCCGCGTAGAGCGCGTCGATCTTCTTGTCGATCGCGTCGACCTGGCCTTGGCCGCGGATCCATTTCTCGCAGCCCTGATCGACGGCCGCGTTGAGGAAGAACCCGAGCAGCATCGGCGCGGGGCCGTTGATCGTCATCGACACGCTCGTCGCCGGATCGGCCAAATCGAAGCCCGAATAGAGCTTCTTCGCGTCGTCGACGTTCGCGATCGACACGCCGGAGTTGCCGACCTTGCCGTAGATGTCCGGGCGCCAATCGGGATCTTCGCCGTAGAGCGTGACGGAGTCGAACGCGGTCGACAGGCGCTTGGCCGGCAGTCCGCGCGAGACGTAGTGGAATCGCCGGTTCGTGCGCTCGGGGCCGCCTTCGCCCGCGAACATGCGCGCCGGATCTTCGTTCTCGCGCTTGAGCGGGAAGACGCCGGCGGTGAAGGGGAAGTGGCCGGGCAGGCCTTCGCGCATCTGCCAGGTCAAGAGGTCGCCCCAGTCCTCGTACTTCGGCAGCGACACCTTCGGGATGCGCAGCCGCGAGAGCGACTCGGTGACGAGATCGAGCTCGATGACTTTGTCGCGCACCTGGAACTGGTACTTCGACGCGGCGTAGCGCTTCTTCGTCGCGGGCCACTCGTCGAGGAGCTTCTTGGCGTCGAGCGAGAGGCGCCCCTCGAGATCTTCGTACATCGCGACGAGATCGCGGAGGAACGCGGGCTCCCCTTCGACGTGCTCGCGGACGCGCACGACGTCCGCCGCGTCTGTCGGTTCGACGATTTCGAGGCGCTTTTTCCCGGCGTTCGCGCGGACGGCGTCGATCGTCCCCTTGAGCTGGTACATGCGCCGCGCGATGGCCGCCTGGCCCTTGACGAACGCGTCGTACCCTTCGCAGGTCTCGACGATCTCGGCGAGGTAGCGCGTGCGCTCGGGCGGGATGACCCAGCGCTTCTCGCTCGTGCCCGCGTCCGCCTCGAGGTGCGAGGCGAGCGGCGCGCCGGTCTTCTTCGCGATCGCGTCGATCACGGCGCGGTAGAGCCGGTTCATGCCCGGATCGTTGAACTGCGACGCGATGGTGCCGTGGACCGGGACGTCGTCTTCGGCGACGCCGAACGCCACGTGGTTCCTACGCCACTGCTTCTTGACGTCGCGGAGCGCGTCGAGCGAGCCGCGCTTGTCGAACTTGTTGATCGCGATGACGTCGGCGAAGTCGAGCATGTCGATCTTCTCGAGCTGGGTCGCCGCGCCGTATTCGGCCGTCATGATGTAGAGCGAGACGTCCGCGTGCTCGGTGATCTCGGTGTCGGATTGGCCGATGCCCGAGGTCTCGACGACGACGAGGTCGAAGCCCGCCGCGCGGCAGATCTCGATCGACTCGGCGACGTGCTTCGAGAGCGCGAGGTTCGATTGCCGCGTCGCGAGCGAGCGCATGTACACGCGCGGATCGTCGATGGCGTTCATGCGGATGCGGTCGCCGAGGAGCGCGCCGCCGGACTTGCGCTTCGACGGATCGACCGACAGGACGGCGATCGTCTTGTCCTTCGTGTCTTCGAGGAAGCGGCGGACGAGCTCGTCGATGAGGCTCGATTTGCCGGCGCCACCCGTGCCGGTGATGCCGAGCACGGGGGGCTTTCGCGCCGGCGCGTTCGCGGCGAGCGCGGCCTTGAGGCGATCACCGGCGTCGGGGAAGTTCTCGGCGATCGTGATGAGGGCGCCGATCGCGGCGGGGTCCTTCGCCTGGAGCTTCTCGAGCAACGGCTCGAACTCGGGCGATCGCTTCTCGAAATCGCACCTCGCGACGACGTCGTTGATCATGCCCTGGAGGCCCATCGCGCGGCCGTCGTCGGGCGAGTAGATGCGCGTGACGCCGTAGGCGTGGAGCTCTTCGATCTCCGAGGGGAGGATGGTGCCGCCGCCGCCGCCGAAGACTTCGATCCGCGCCTCCGCTTTGCGGAGCAGATCGATCATGTACTTGAAGTACTCGACGTGGCCGCCCTGGTAGGAGGTGATGGCGATGCCCTGGACGTCCTCCTGAATCGCGCAACGGACGATCTCGGCGACCGACCGGTTGTGCCCGAGGTGGATGACCTCGGCGCCGGAGGCCTGCATCAGACGTCGCATGACGTTGATGGCGGCGTCGTGGCCGTCGAAGAGCGACGCGGCGGTGACGATGCGGACGTGGTGTCGAGGTTTGTACGGTTCGACGGCGGGCGGCACGGTGGGTCTCTGCCTCTTACGGACGAGCGGCGGCGCCGGGGGATCCGGCGGTCGCGACCCACGTTTCGCGTTTTTTCACGCATGGGTCAAGCGGGGCGGTCAGGCAGGGCGCCCCCCGAGCGTCCGAGCGACGCGCGCCAGCGTTCCGCCGGGATCGACGTCGATGGTTTCGTGGTGCGAGCAGAGGATGCGCCGGAGGTCCGGCGTCGCCGCGAGCTTCTCGAGATCGGCGGCAAAAGCGGCCTTGTCCTTGAGCACGCCCAGGCGGAAGAGCCGGCTCACGCGCGGGCCGCCGCTCGACTGCGTGACGTGCCGCAGCACGAGCCCTTGCAGGCCGGGCAAGTGGGGCATGTTGAACACGGCGTCGTTGAAGACGAGCGACGTGCCCGACGGCGTGCGCACGATCATGACGCCTTCGGCGTGCTTGACCCCTTCCAGGTTTCGGAGCTCGACCCGGGCGTCGTTCGGGAACTCGTCGTACGTCAGGTCGATGGGGACGACCTCCGCCACCTTCTTCTTCGCGCCCTCGGGGCAAACGATTTTCGCGTTCGGGTAGCGCTCCTTGAATTTCGGCGCGTCGAGGCGATGGTAGCCGTTCGGGACGACGACGAACGCGACCGGTCCGAAACCGTCGAGCTCGTTCATCGCGCTCTCTTCGAGGGCCATGGCGTTGTGGACGACGAGCGAGCCGTCCTCGCGGCGCGCGACGGTCATCACGCGCTTGAGCGGCATGTTCGCCAGGTCGCCCTCGACGCGCCACAGGCCATCGTCGAGCTTCGTGATGGGACCGTGCGGCAAGACCTTCCACGTCGCATGTGCTTTCGCCATGCCCGGCAGGATAGGGGCGAGGCCTGGCGAAGAGGAGCCCCTCTCGAAGGGGCTGGACCTATTTCTCGGCTGCTTGCAATTCGTCGTCGGTCGGCAGCACGGACTTCGACTCCGCCATCGGTCGGCCGCTCGGGCGATCGACGTCGACGAACGCTTGGAACGTCGTGGCCACGATGGCGCACAGTCGATCGTGGATCTGCTCACCCTCGAAGAGTCTCGCCGTGGGCGAGCAAGTGAGCGTGGTCCCACGAGAGCTCTTCTTGAGGGGCCACGAGGGGCGTTCGTGCACCGTGCGGCGCGAATGCATTCTCAACGCCCGAGGCAGGGACGACCCATCCGTCATAAACGGTGCGACTCACATGGCTCGAAGCTTGCTGCCCTTGGGCTCATGCCGAATTCTTCCCGACCCCAAGAGCCCCGTTCTTCGAAGCCTGCGCCTTTTTCGACGCCGTCGTCTCGTCCGCCTTCTTCAGCGTCGTCGCATTCTTCAACGGCGATCCCTCCTTCGACGCGACCGTCGTCGGAGAGCCGCGCACCCGATTCCAAGACCGAACACGCGAAAGAGCAGGCGACGAAGCAACCGACCCGCGATGACGTTCACGAGCAACGCGAACCACGCCAAGAGCGTGAAGGCGTGACCCGTAAGGCTCCTGCGTCGGAGACTTGAGCGACGATGCTCGTCGCGGGGGGCTCGGACCCGCTACGATGATGCGATGGCCTTGGTCGACCTCGCGGAGACCGCGTGCGACACGTTCGATGCGCTACGCGAAGACGCCGCGAGCTACTGCGAAGGACGTTCGCCGTGGGCGAGAGGGGCGCTCACGGTCTACCTCGCGTACGCCGGCGTTCGGCACGTCGCCGATCCGCTCTATCGGAGTTGGTTCGCGGGCATCACGCTCGCGTTCCACGAGATGGGGCACCTCGTCCTCGCGCCGTTCGGGCGGACGCTCATGCTCCTCGGCGGCAGCCTCTTCCAACTCTTCATTCCGTTCGCGGCGGGCGTGTACCTGCTGCTCCGGCAGAGGGATTGGTTCGGTCTCGCCGTCGGTCAGTCCTGGCTCGCGTTCGCGACGTGGGAGCTCGCCACGTACGTCGGCGACGCGAACAAGGAAGAGCTCCCGCTCGTGTCGATGGGCGGAACGCCGGAGCACGATTGGTCGACGCTCCTCACCCAGTGGCACCTGTTGAACTGGTCGGACGGGCTCGCGACGGCGACGCGAGGCGCAGCGTTCTTGACGTGGGCTTCGGCGATGGCGCTGGCCGGTTGGTTGATTTGGACGATGGCGCGTCGGGGGAAGAATTGACGGGGAAACGACTTCGACCCATCCAGCTTGCGACGACTCGATGGAGAGGGAGACTGCGCTCCTCCGCCAGCAAGTGATGCGTCACGGGTCAAGGATCGTCCGAACGGAAGCCGGGTGGAGGCAGACGCCGGCGGAGAAACGGACGACGGGGGGCTTGTGCCCTCCGTCCTTCGCCCATGCGCCTTGCGTGGGCGCGGTGGCGGCATCGATGCGTCGACGTCATGGACGACGCCAAGTCCTTGGCTCGCCGGCGCCGTTGACGCGGCGGTATCATCGACGTGACCGCGGTACGTCCGACGACGATGTGGGCGTTCGGCACGCAATGCCGTGCATGTAGTCCGGCTACCCTCGGTGGTGGATCGCACGTACCTCGCTCGACAACCAGACGTGACATTCGCGATAATCCCGGATCGGACAGCGATGCCTCGATCGTACTTGCACGGGTCGCGTGTTGCGTTTGACGTCGTTCGACGTCGAAGCGCGACGCGGGATGGCTTGCGGTGGGCAATAGCGCCGCGCTTCGTTGGGCTGGCTTGAAGAGGAGTTCATCCATGGTTCGTGGACACGCGATCGTCGGCATCAGTCCGTTCGAGCATCCGGACGTAGGACTCGTGCGTGCGTTGTCGCTTGCCGGCGCCTTCGGCGTCCTCGATCTCGGACATTCTCCGAGCAAGGCGCGTGAGGCCCTCGCGCTCGCCAAGAAGGAGGTGCGCGGTCCCTTCGGTGTGCGCATCCCGGAGGGCCTCGACGTCACCGAAGCCGATTTGCCCACCCACGCGAAGGTGGTCGTCGTGCCGGCGTCATCGGGAGCGTTCCGGTGGGGTGAGCGGACGGTCCTCGCGCAGATCACGTCGACGACCGAGGCGCGCGCCGCGTTGCGAGGAGGCGTGCACGGGCTCATCGTCAAAGGCCACGAGGCGGGCGGTCGTGTCGGAGAAGAGACGTCGTTCGTGCTGTTGCAGCGTGTCTTCGCCGAGACCTCGGTCGCGGCGGAAGGCATCCCCGTGTGGGTCCAAGGAGGCATCGGTCTTCACACGGCGGCCGCTTGCATCGCCGGTGGCGCGCAGGGCGTCGTGCTCGACTCGCAGCTGGCGCTCCTCGAAGAGGCGGGAACGTCCCCGGACGTGCGCCGCGCCCTCCAAGCCATGGACGGCGGAGAGACGAGCGTCGTGCAGGGCTATCGCCTGTACACGCGCGCCAACTCGCCGAACGCGGAAAACGGGGAACCGATCCCCGCGCGCCTCGGAGCGACCGATCCGACGCGCGAGCTCCTCACCGTCGGGCAAGACGCGGCGTTCGCGGCGTCGTTCGGGCAGCGCTTCGGCACCGTCGAACGCGTCGTGCGCGCCATCCACGCAGCGTTCGACGGGCATTTGAGGCAGGCGCGCGCGTTCCGTCCGCTCGCTCGCCATTCGGCCCTCGCGAACGCGTACGGGATGGCGTTCCCCATCGCCCAGGGGCCGATGACGCGCGTGAGCGATCGATCCGAGTTCGCCGACGACGTGGCGACCGCGGGCGGTCTGCCGTTCTTGGCGCTGTCGCTCATGCGCGGCGCCGAAGCCCGGACGCTCCTCGAGCAAACGCGCGATCGCCTCGGGGACCGACCTTGGGGCGCCGGCGTCCTCGGGTTCCTCCCGCCCGACGTGCGCGACGAGCAAATCGCGCTCCTCCTCTCCATCCGGCCGCGCGTCGCGATCATCGCGGGCGGACGTCCTGCGCAGGCCAAGCCGCTCGAGGACGCAGGCGTCGCGACGTTCCTCCACGTGCCGTCGCCGGGGCTGCTCGACCTGTTCCTCAAGGAAGGGGCGCGCCGGTTCGTGTTCGAGGGGAGGGAGTGCGGCGGTCACGTCGGTCCTCGATCGAGCTTCGTGCTGTGGGAAGCGGCGGTCGAGCGGCTCCTTCGTCACGGCGCCCTCACCGACGTCGAGGTCTTCTTCGCCGGCGGCGTCCACGACGCGCGTTCGGCGGCCATGGTCGCGGCCCTCGCGGCTCCGCTCGCGGCGCGCGGTGCGAAGATCGGCGTGCTCATGGGGACCGCGTACCTCTTCACGGAGGAGGCGGTCCGCGCCGGCGCCATCCAGCCCGTGTTCCAGGAGGCCGCGATCCATTGCGAAGGAACGGCCCTCCTGACGACGGCGCCGGGGCACTCCACGCGCTGCGCGGAGAGCGAGTTCGTGCGCGCGTTCGAGCGTGAGCGCGAGCGTCTCACCCGCGAAGGAGCCGATCAAGCGACCGTGTGGGCGGCGCTCGAGCAGCTCAACCTGGGGCGTCTGCGCATCGCATCGAAGGGCCTCCGCCGCGAAGGCGACGCGCTCGTCGCGGTGTCGGAGGAGATCCAGCGGAGCGAGGGCATGTTCATGATCGGGCAGGTCGCGGCGCTTCGTCGCGCGCGCTGCACGATGGCGGAGCTGCACCGGGACGTCTGCGAGAAGTCGACGATCGACCTCGAGCACGTGCGCGCGCCGGCGGTCCCGGCGGCCGCCGAGGTCCGCGGCGTCGACGTCGCCATCGTCGGGATGGCGTGCCTCTTTCCGGACGCGCCGGACGTCGAGACGTTCTGGAAGAACGTCGTCCTCGGTCGCAACGCGGTCCGTGAGGTGTCGAAGGAGCGGTGGTCGTCGGATCTCTATTTCGATCCCGCGGGCACCGGCGAGAAGACGCCGTCGAAGTGGGGCGGGTTCCTCGCGCCGACGGTGTTCGACCCCGGCGCCTACGGCATTCCCCCGCGATCCTTGGCGGCGATCGACCCGGTGCAGATCTTGTCGCTCGAGGTCGCGCGGCGCGCGCTCGACGACGCGGGGTACGGATCGCGTTCGTTCGATCGCGAGCGGGCGAGCGTCGTCTTCGGCGCCGAGGCCGGGACGGATCTCGCGAACGCCTATGGATTCCGCGCGAGCTTCGCGCAGTATTTCGGCGGGGCGATGCCCAAGGCGCTCGACGAGAGCCTCCCCAAGCTGACGGAGGACTCGTTCGCCGGAGTTTTGGCCAACGTCATCGCCGGGCGCATCGCGAACCGGCTCGATCTCCGCGGCGTCAACTACACGGTCGACGCGGCGTGCGCGTCGTCGCTCGCGGCGGTCGACGTCGCGTGCAAGGAGCTCGCGAGCGGGGGCAGCGATCTCGTCCTCGCCGGCGGCGCCGACCTGCACAACGGCATCCACGACTACCTCATGTTCGCGAGCGTCCACGCGCTCTCGCCGACGGGGCAGTCGCGGCCGTTCGACGCGAAGGGCGACGGCATCGCGCTCGGCGAAGGCGTCGCGGCCGTGGTCCTCAAGCGCCTCGAGGACGCGGAGCGCGACGGTGACCGGATCTACGCGGTGCTCAAGGGCGTCGGCGGCTCGAGCGATGGAAAGAGCCTCGGGCTGACGGCTCCGCGAAAAGAAGGCCAGGCGCGCGCCCTCGAGCGCGCGTACCGCCGCGCGCGCGTCTCGCCGGCCGACGTCGGTCTCGTCGAGGCCCACGGCACGGGGACGGTCGTCGGCGATCGCACGGAGCTCGCTGCGCTGACCGAGTTCTTCGAGGCCTCGGGATCGCTGCCGTCGACGTGCACGCTCGGCTCGGTGAAATCGCTCATCGGCCACACGAAATGCGCCGCGGGCATGGCCGGCCTCATCAAGACGGCGCTGGCGATTCACCGTGGCGTGCTCCCCCCGACGAAGAACATCACGTCTCCGAACCCCGCGTACGACGCCCACACGAGCCCGTTCGTCCTCCGCCAGGTCGCGGTGCCGTGGACGCAGTCGAAGCGGATCGGCGCCGTGAGCGCGTTCGGCTTCGGCGGCACGAACTTCCACGCGGTCCTCGAGTCGTACGGTTCGCTCCCCGAGACGGCGCTCGTCGACTGGCCGGCGGAGCTCTTCGTGCTCCGCGGCGAGATGCCGGCCGACGTCACCGCGCTCGCCGACGCCCTCGACGCCGTCGCCGCGAGCGCGTGCCCCCCGCCGCTGCGAGATCTCGCCTTCGCGGCGGCGCGGGCGAACGCGTCGTCGTCGCCGAAGGTCGTCGTCGTCGCGACCTCGCACGACGATCTCCGGACGAAGCTCGCGGCCGTGCGCGCGGGTCGAACCGTCGCGGGGGTCGAGACCGTCGCGCCGGTCGAGGGGCACCTGGCGTTCTTGTTCCCGGGGCAGGGGAGCCAGCGCCCCGGCATGCTCGCCGATCTCTTCGTCGCGTTCCCCGAGGTGCGAAACCTCCTCGAGGCCGCGAAGCCGTTCCACGATCACCTCTTCCCCGGCGGCGCCTACTCGCCGGAGACGCGGACCGCGCAGCAGCGCGCGATCACCGACACGCGCGTGGCCCAACCCGCGCTCGGGGTCGTCGAGCTGGCGCTCGCGCGGTGGCTCGAGCGCCTCGGGGTTCGCCCGTCGATGACGGCGGGGCACAGCTACGGTGAGCTCGTCGCGCTCTCCGTCATGAACGCCTTCGACGCCGACACGCTCCTGTCGCTGTCGCACGCGCGCGCGCGATGCATCCTCGATGCGGCCGGCGAGGATCCGGGCACGATGGCGGCGGTCCGCGCGACCGTGGATCGCGTCGAGGAGGTCCTCGGCCGCGACGCCGGCGTCGTCGTCGCCAACCACAACGCGCCGGACCAGGTCGTCATCGCCGGAGGGAAGGCCGCCGTCGCGCGCGCGTGCGAGAAGCTCGACGCCGCCGGGGTGCAAGCCAAGGCGATCCCCGTGGCGTGCGCGTTCCATAGCCCGCTCGTGGCGCGCGCGAAGGAGACGTTCGCCGCGCACCTCGCGTCGGCGGCGATCGGAGCCCCGACCGGACCCGTCTACGCCAACACCACGGCGATGCCCTACGAGCGCGCCGCCGCGGCGGTCCGCGCGAACCTCGCCGCGCAAATCCCCTCGGCGGTTCGCTTCGTCGAGCAGATCGAGGCGATGTACGCCGCGGGGGCCCGCGTCTTCGTCGAGGTCGGCCCCGGCGGCGTGCTGAGCGATTTGACCCGGCGCATCCTCAAAGATCGTCCCCACGTGTCGATCACGTGCGACTCGAACGACGGCGCCGGGATCTCCGGGTACGTGTCCGCGCTCGCGCGTCTCGTCGCCGTCGGCGTGCCCGTGCGCATCGACGAGCTCTTCGCCCACCGCGCGACGGCGTGCGATCTCCGCGAACCGTCGCGCTACCAGGCGCCGCCGACGGCGTGGTTCATCGACGGCGGCTCGGCGCGTCCCGTCTCCGGCGAGCTCCCCGATTTCGCCATGAAGCCGCTCTCGGGGCCCATCGCGCTCCCGTCGTCGCCGAACGTGCCGAACTTCGACGCCGAGCGCGAAGCGACGGTGCGGGAGTACCTCCGCGCCTCGCGGAGCCTCGTCGAGGCGCAGCGCGCCGTCATGCTGCAGTTCCTCGGCGACACCGCCGGCGCGCTCGCCACGCCGCCCGTCGAGATCGTGGCCGCGCCCGCGCGGGTCGAGGCCCCGTCCCCACACGCCGCCTTGCAGGCCGGACCGGAGTCGGGCCCGCGCGTCCGAGCGAGCGCGCGTTCGGCGCTCGACGTCCTGATCGCGACGGTCAGCGAGCGCACGGGCTACCCCGCGGACATGCTCGATCCCGATCTCGATCTCGAGGCCGACCTGGGCGTCGACTCGATCAAGCGCATCGAGATCCTCGGCGAGCTCCGGAACAAACTCGGCCTCGCGATCGACGCCGGCGCGGGCGATGGCAAGCTGATGGAGAAGCTCGCGTCGCTGAAGACCTTGCGGGCGATCGCCAAGCAGGTCGAGAGCGGCTCGGCCGAGTCGATGCCCGAGCTCCCGGCGCCTTCGTCGACGGTCCTCGCCGGCGTGTCGAGCACCGTGTCGCTCCCCTCGTCGCTCTCGCGCTACGTGTTGAACGTGACGTCGATGCCGGCGCTCGCTCCCAAAGCGGGGAGCCTCGCCGGCAAGCGCTTCGCGATCGTCGAAGACGCCCTGGGCGTCGGCGCGGCGCTGCGAGGACGGTTGATCGAAGCCGGTGCGGTCGCTCGCATCGTCGCCTCGAACGAGCCGCTCGGGGAGGTCGACGGCCTCGTCTACCTCGGAACGATGACCTCGGATTCGGGCGCCTCCGTCCGCGCGCTGTTCGAGCGCGTGCGGGAGGCGATGCGAGGCAAGCCCGCGTGGATCGTGGCGGCGACGGCGATGGGTGGTCGCTTCGGGCACGACGGCGACGCCCAGGCGTGGTCCGTGGGAGGCGCGGGCGTCGCGGGCATGTTCCGGAGCCTCGGCAAGGAACACCCCGAGGTGTGCGTCCGCGCCGTCGATCTCGATCGAACGGAGTCTCCGACCGTCCTCGCGGCGCAGCTCTTCGCGGAGATCGCCACGGGCGCGGACTCCCGCGTGGACGTCGGCTACGCCCGAGGCGAACGGCAGGCGCTCGTCGCTTCCGAGCGGAAGTCGATCCCCGCGCCGGCTCCCCTCGTGCTCGACGATCGCATGGTGCTCCTCTTCACCGGCGGGGCGCGCGGCATCACCGCGCGGATCGCGATCGAGACCGCGCGGCGCTTCCGCTCGACGATCGAGCTCGTCGGCCGCTCGCCCCTCGGCGAGGAAGAGGACGCGGAGCTCCGCAAGGAGACGGACGCGCCGGGGCTCCGCAGGAAGCTCATCGAGCGGATGAACGGCGCGGGCAAGGTGAGCCTCCCGGAAATTGATGCACAATGCAAACGTATCCTCGCGAGCCGCGAGATCCGCGAGACGTTGGAGGCCATTCGCAACGCCGGCGCGAAGGTCGACTACCACGCCGTCGACGTCCGGGACGAGCGCGCGTTCGGTGAGCTGATCGACCGCCTCCGCGAGCGCCATGGGAAGATCGACGGCGTCGTCCACGGCGCCGGCCTCATCGAGGACAAGCTCCTCGGCGACAAGACGACCGAGTCGTTCGACCGCGTCTATTCGACGAAGGTGACCGGCGCGCGCGTCCTCGCCGACAAGCTCGCCCGAGACGCCC
>JBGAHN010000171.1:0-12430 GCA_044226145.1 Labilithrix sp.
CTCGAGGACGTCGGCGATGCGACGCCGTACGTCCTCGAGATGGGGGCCGAAGACCTTCGCGGCGTCGACGAGCTCGCTGGCCGCTCGGAGCTCTTCGTGATCGGCGACCACCTCGGCCTCCCCGACGACGTCCTCGCCGAGCTCGCTGCACGAGGGGCACGCCGCGTGGCGCTCGGTCCGGTGAGCGTGCACGCCGACGACGCCGTCACCCTCGTGACCAACGAGCTCGATCGACGCGCGTCCCCGCCTTGACGTCTCGACGTCGTTGTCGCCTGTGATCGCGGGCCACCCGTTTTCCCTAGCGCCGCGTGTCGAGCATCCACGCGAGCCATGCGATGCCGAGCACTTGCCCGAGCGTCGGGCGAGCGATCGGCGGGACCGCGCGGAGGCGCGACGCTGGGTAGAGGGCGAACGCGTTGCGGAGCCGCTGGAGCACGCGCTCGTCGACACCGGACGCCGTGAGCCGCGCGTTCCCCTGATCTTTCACGGCCTGGATGGTCGCGCTCCGCACGCCACGCACGATCGCTTCGACGTCGGTGAGGAGCCCGGCCGGAATGCGACCGCGTACGACGAGCACGCGACCATTCCGGACGGAGAGGACGAAGAGCGCGTTCTGCCGCGCGACGACGAAGAGAAAGAGGAGGACGAGCGCGACGAGGGCGCCGGGGACGACGAGATCCACGGCGACGGTCTGCCACGCATCGGGCAGTGCGGCAATCTCGCCCCGGCCACTTGCCGCACGAACCGCGCTTCGCTGCAGCCCCGTTTCGCCGCGTGGAGCTCAGTACGCGCAGCGTGCGCCGATGGAGTAGTAGCCGTTGCGCTCGTCTTGCGTGCCGATCAAGCCGAGCTGGTTGTTGCCCCAAATCCAAGGTCCGCCGCCGGCATAGATCGGAGCGGTGTCGCTCCAGATGTCCGCGTTCGACCCGCCGATGCTGGTCGCGTTGAACTTCTTGGCGTCGCTGCCGTGCTTCTCGAAGTCCGCCTTCCAGACGAACCGGCGCGGCTGCTCGCCGACCCATTCCAGCAAGTCCCCCGCGGCGTCCGCGACGCCCGCTTTGTTGTCGCCGAGCGGAAAGCGGCCGGGCGGCGAGACGTAGAACGCGTTGTCCTTGGGGTTGCCGTCGTCGTCCTTGCGGTAGTCGTTCGGCAGCGGCGTGCCGCTGTAGTTGAACCACGCGTTGAGGCGGTTCTGCGGATCGGGCCCCGACGGATCGTAATAGTCGTCTCCCCACGGGTACTTCGTCGTGCCGCCGTTGGTGAACGCGGCGCGAAGCTCGTCGACGGTCGCGAGGTGCCCGCCATCGAAGACGCAGAACGCCTTGACCATCTGCCAGGGCACGCAGTTGAGCGCCTTCTCGTCGAGCACGTCTTGGTCGAAGTCGGAGTAGTCGTCGCCCGACTTCGGCGTCCAGTACGTGCGCCCCGTGTTCGAGCCCGGGCTGCACGCGCGCTTGAGCGCGGCGCCCATGACGGCATTGGCGGTCTCGATGTTCGTCGGCAGCGCGTCGGGATCGGTCCACGACGTGTCCCATTGGTTCGCCGGCAGCTTCGCGACGTAGCCTTGGATGTCGCCACCTTCGCGCTCGATGAACGCGCGCATGCGCCCGGCGGTGATGAGGTACTTGTCGAGGGTGTAGGAGCCCTGCTTCACCTTCGCGCAGCAGTCCTCGTCGCCGTTCGGACCGCACGAACGCCCGCCGTGCTGGCGCGTGCAGCTCGGCGCCGACGCGCAGACGTGGTCGTCGCGGCACGCCGTCTTGCATTGATCGTGGGTCGTGCACTCGGGCTCGGTGCCGCCGCCGGTTCCGCCGTTCGTGTCGTCGGTCCCGACGGGCTTCGGCGCCGTGCATTTCGCGTTCGAGCAGTTGCCGCTCTTGCAGTCGTTGCCGGAGTTGCACTCGGCCCCGGTGTCTCGACCGTTCGGGTTCACGATGACCGGCGGGGAGTCGCCGTCGTCTCCGATGGGCGGCGTGTCTTCTCCGCAACTGACGACGGCGGCGGCGAGAGCAGCGAAGGAAAAGAAACCGACCATGCCAAGAGCGACGCGGCGTTGCACGGACCTTCCCTCGTTCGGGCAAAAGGTGGCAGGAGAGCGCAAAGGGTTGCTTAGTGTACGGTAGAGATCGCCCTCGCGCACGCGCCCTCGGATCGCAGACCCGGACCCTCGTACGGCGTGACTTTTCGGGGCAGCGCCCCTAACACGAGGCCGTCATGTCGATGCCCTCGCTCCCGTCGTCCGCGCCCGCGCCCCGAAGCTTCTGGGTCGTCAACGCGCTCGTGTCCGTCGTCGCGCTCTCGGTGCTCGCCTACGTGCTCCTGATCCGCACCGGCTCCCATGGCAGCGACGCGCTCTCGTTCATGCCCGCCGTGAACGCGGCGTTCAACGCCACCTCCGCGGTCCTGCTCGTCCTGGCCGTCCGCGCGATCCGCCGAAAGCAGGTCCGCCAGCACCGCGCGCTCGTCGTGGGAGCGTTCGCGTCGAGCGTCTTCTTCCTCGTCGGCTACCTCGCGTACCACTACGTCCACGGCGACACCCCGTACCCGGGCACGGGACTCCCGCGCGTGCTCTACCTCGTCATGCTCGCGAGCCACGTCCTCTTGTCGATCCCGGTCGTGCCGCTCTGCATCGCCGCGTTCTATTTCGCGCTCACGGGGCGGTTTACGACCCACAAGCGGATCACGCGCGTGCTCTTTCCGATGTGGCTCTACGTGTCGGTGACGGGCGTGCTCGTGTTCGTCGCGCTCCGATCGGCGTACGGCGGCTGACCGCGCGCGGACGCTCGCCCCTCACTCCTCGTTCGCGTGGAGCTTCGCGAGCACGCTCAGATCTTCGAGGGTCGACGTGTCGCCCTTCGGGGTCTTCGCGCCGGCGGCGACCTCCTTGAGCAGTCGCCGCATGATCTTGCCCGATCGCGTCTTGGGCAGCGCGTCGGTGAAGCGGATCTCGTCGGGTCGCGCGAATTTGCCGATTTCCTTGTCGATGTGCGCGCCGAGCTTCGCCTTCAGGTCCGCCGTGTCGACGCCTTGCTTGAGGGTGACGAAGACGACGAGCGCTTGCCCTTTGAGATCGTCGGGGCGTCCGACCGCCGCGGCTTCGGCGACCGCGGGATGGCTCACCAGCGCGCTCTCGATTTCGGCCGTGCCGATGCGGTGACCGGCGACGTTGAGCACGTCGTCGACGCGCCCCGTGACCCACACGTAGCCGTCTTCGTCGATGCGCGCGCCGTCGCCCGTGAAGTACGCGTTCGGGACGACGTTCCAGTACGTGTCGAAGTAGCGCTTGTCGTCGTTCCAGAGCGTGCGCGCCATCGACGGCCACGGCCGCTTCACGAGGAGCTTGCCGTTCTCTCCTGGCGGGCACGGCGCGCCGTCCTCGCGGATCGTGCCGACGTCGACGCCGAAGAACGGCAGGCCGGTCGAACCCGGCTTCGAATAGAGGGCGCCAGGGAGCGTCGTGAGCATGATCGCGCCCGTCTCGGTCTGCCACCACGTGTCGACGATCGGGCAGCGTCCTTCGCCGATCGTCCGGTGGTACCAGAGCCACGCCTCGGGGTTGATGGGCTCGCCGACGGAGCCGAGCAGGCGCAGGCTCGAGAGATCGTACTTCTTCGGCCACGCGTCGCCCGCGCGCACGAACGCACGGATGGCCGTGGGCGCCGTGTACAGGATCGAGACGCCGTGCTTCTGGACGATGCTCCAGAAGCGCCCCCAATCGGGGAAGTTCGGCGCGCCTTCGTAGAGCATCACGGAGGCGCCGCAGGAGAGCGGGCCGTAGACGATGTAGCTGTGGCCGGTGACCCAACCCACGTCGGCGGTGCACCAATAGAGATCGCCGTCGCGCAGATCGAAGACGTACTTCGTCGAGACGTGGACGCCGGCGAGGTAGCCGGCCGTCGTGTGCATGACGCCCTTCGGCTTGCCGGTCGATCCCGACGTGTAGAGGATGAAGAGCGGGTGCTCGGCGTCGAACGCCGGCGGGTGCTTCGCGAGTTCGGCGCTCGTCGCGCTCGGGGTTCGTCGGACGAGATCGTCCCACCAAATGTCGCGCCCTTCCTTCATGACGACGGACGTGAGCGCCTCGCCCACGCGGCGGTGGACGACGACCTTCTCGATCGACGGCGTCTTCTCGAGCGCCTCGTCGGCCATCTTCTTGAGGGGGATGACGTTGCCGCGCCGCCACGCGCCGTCTTGCGTGAGGAGCACCTTGGCGCCGCAATCGACGATGCGTTCGCGGAGCGCGTCGGAGCTGAAGCCGCCGAAGATGACCGAGTGGGTCGCGCCGAGCCGCGCGCACGCGAGCATCGCGATGACCGTCTCGGGCACCATGCCCATGTAGATGGCGACGCGATCGCCTTGGCGGACGCCGAGATCCGCGAGCGCGGCCGTGAGGGTGACGACCTCGCGGTGCAGGTCGAAGTAGGTGAGGGTCCGCGTGTCGCCGGGCTCGCCCTCCCACACGAGGGCCGCCCGCGTGCGCGTGCTCGTGCCGAGGTGCCGATCGAGGCAGCTCTCGGAGACGTTCAGCGTCGCGCCGAGGAAGAACTTCGCCTTCGGGAGCTGCCACTCGTGGAACTTCGTCGGCGGCGTGCGGAACACCAGATCCGTCGTCTGTTCGCGCCAGAACGTCTCGGGATCGTCGAGCGAGAGCCGGTGGAGCGACGTGTACTCGGCGTGCGATTGGATGCGCGCGCCTTTGCAGAATTCGGCCGAGGGGAGGAACCTCTGGCCTTGGTTCGCCTTGGGTTCGACGGCGTTGCTCGTTCGATCGCTCTTCATCGAGGCCTCCACGCGAAATCGGGCCGCGAACGTAACCCGCGTGAGACGAGTCGCCAAGCATGGCCGGTGCCACGACGCGAATGCGGTGCGTCACACGGGCGCGCCGAGGGCGCGCTGTCTCGGCCGAAATCGCTTGGCGCTCGCGGACGTTGTCGTAACGTGAGGCATCATGCCCACGCCGTTTGCGGGCCGCTTTTCCCATCGCTTTTCCCGTCACGTCGCGCTCGGTGCCGCCTTCGCGTCGCTGTCCTTGGCGGGGTTTTTGGTCTTCGCTTGCGGCGACGCGACGTCTCCGGACGAGCCGACGCCGGACGCCTCCGAGCACGACGACACGAGCGCGACCGCGGACGGTGACGAGCCCTCGCCCGACGGCTCGAGCGGAGACCGTGACGCCGTGGCCCACGACGACGCCGATGCCCCGCCGACGAAGCCGCGTCACCTCTCGCCGACGTTCCAGGCGTTCGACGTCAACCACGTGCTCTCGACCGGTCAGAGCCTGGCCGTCGGCATCGCGGGTACGCCGCCGCTCTCCCTCACGCAGCCGTTCGACAACAAGATGTTCGCCTCCGGCGTGGTCGCCGAGGAAGAGGACGGCGGCCTCGATCACTTCGTTCCCCTCGTCGAAGGCGACTGGGTCGACAACGCCGGGACGCTCTATTCCGTCGAGACGATGTCGAGCGCGCTCGCGAACGCCATCTCCCAGATGGCGCGCGACGAGTTCTTCGCCGATCGCCCGCCGGCCGAGCGCGGTCACGACGTGCTCGTGAGCAACCACGGCATCTCCGGCAAGCAGTACTCGGTGCTCAAGAAGGGGACGGCCGCCTACGCGCTCGGCATGGCGCAGGTGGGCGCCGCGTTCGATCTCGCGAAGACCGCCGGCAAATCCTACGTCGTCCGCGCGGTCACGACGGTGCACGGCGAGGCGGATCACTTCCTCAACAACACGCACTACGCGCAGGATCTCGCCGAGTGGCAGTCGGACTACGAGAAGGACGTCCGCGCGAAGACCGGTCAGACCGAAGGCGTCCCGATGTTCGAGACGCAGATGTCGAGCTGGCCCGTCATGGGGCAGGCGACGAGCCCCATCCCCGAGGCGCAGCTCCAGGCGCACGTCGCGTCGGTCGGGAAGATCGTCCTCGTCGGGCCGAAGTACCATTTGCCGTACGCGCCCGACGGCATCCACCTCACGAACGCCGGCTATCGGCACATGGGCGAGGACTACGCGAAGGTCTACCGCCGCGTGATCTTCGAGGGCAAGGTGTGGGAGCCGGTGCGACCGCGCGAGATCTCGCGCGACGGCGCCACGATCCGCGTGAAGTTCTTCGTTCCCGAGCCGCCGCTCGTCCTCGACACGAAGCTCGTGAGCGATCCGGGCGACCGCGGCTTCCAGTTCGTCGACGGCACGGGCTCACCGCCGAGGATCGAGGCGGTCACCGTGACCGCGCCCGACACCGTCGAAATCGAGCTCTCCGCGGCGCCGAAGGGCCCGGGCGGACATTTGCGCTACGCCTACCGCGTCGATGCGACGCCGGTGCCCGCGGGGCCGACGTCCGGTCCCCGAGGCAACTTGCGCGACTCCGACGCGACGGTCTCACGCAACGGCGATCCGCTCTACAACTGGAGCGTCCACTTCGACGAAGTCGTGCCGTGAGCCCACGCGCGGTGTCGTAGGTGCGGTGCCCGCTGGCGGGCACCGTGAACGAGTCGACGCGATCCCTCACGTCGACGGCGGCAGTAGCCCGTTCTCCTTGCGGATCTTCCTCAGGAAGGTCTTCGTCGGCTGACCGTGCGTCGACTCGTGCTCGATGATGTCACGCGTCAGGCGCTCCTTCGCGGCGTCCGAGAGCTTCGACGACGCCTTGATCTGCGTCGCGAGCGCGATCCCGGCGGGCGACGTCGGCCAGGTCTGCTTCTCGACGACCGCGGCTCGGTTGGTCGGGCGGTGGTGCGATTCCTTCGTCTTCGTGACGTCGTGGAAGCCGGTGTCCGCGCGCCGCCGTCCGCTGCCGTGGCAGCTCGGACACTTTGCGCGCTGGCCCCATGCGTTGTCGATGTGGCCGTCGCCTCCGCAGACGTTGCAGAGCTCCGGCTCCGGAGCTCGCCCACCACCACCCGAACCGAACCGAGAGCTGGTCATGTGCTCTCTCAGACGACCTTCACGTTCTCGGCCCTCGGCCCCTTCGGGCTCTGACCGACGTTGAAGGAGACGCGCTGTCCCTGAGAGAGGTCCTCGAACCGCACCCCTTCCACCGCCGACATGTGGAAGAACAAGTCTTGCCCCGTCCCGGTCTCGATGAACCCGAAGCCCTTGTCCGTCAACCGCTTGATCGTTCCTTCAGCCATGATGCACCGTCCTTGCGATGTTGCTCGTGCGCGGATCGACAGGAAGCCGAAAGACTCAAGCGAGACACGCATGCTTTGCGTAGCACGCTGGGCGATCGTGGGCGGCGGTATTCGAGATGCGTGCTGGAGACATGCTCGATCGCCGGCAAATTGGGCCACCCGGCGGGGATCGTCGACGATCTGCCAAGGGGGGGATCGGGCGGAAGCGCGGCCGCGCGGCGACCGGTCGACCCGTCGTCGAGGTCGCGGGTGCGCACCTCCGTTCGGGGGCCCAATCGGGGCTCCGCTCCGGCGAGCCGTCGGTGTATCTTCCCGCGCCGAATCGCGTCCACCCGCGGCCGTCGCTGCCAGACGCCAGAACGAAAGAAACGTCATGAGTGAAACGACGCCCTCCGTCTCCGACAGCCCGCTCGCCCGCGCCGTCGCCGTCGTCAAACGTCTACCTTCGGCGCTGCGCCCGCGAGCCATCACCACGCTCTTCCGATCGCAGGTGCCGTTCGTCGGCACGGCGGGGGTTCGCTTCGAGAAGCTCACGAAGAGCGAAGCGATCGTCGTCGTGAAGAACCGCCGGAGCGTGCAGAACCACATTCACGGCGTCCACGCGGCCGCGATGGCCCTCCTCGCCGAGACGGCCACGGGCGCGATGGTGGGCATGAACCTGCCGGATGCGTCCATGCCGCTGCTCAAGAGCATGCACGTCGACTATGTGAAGCGCGCGACCGGCTCCCTGCGCGCCGTGGCGACGTTGACGGCCGAACAGCGCAAGCTCCTCACGACCACGCCGAAGGGGGACACGGTCGTCCCGGTCACCGTCACCGACGAGGCCGGCGTAAACCCCATCGTGGTGACCATGACGTGGGCGTGGATTCCGAAGAAGAAGCGGTGACCGCGCGCGCGTGCGGCGCATGCTAGCGTTTCGCGCATGGTTCCGTTGCGCCTGTGCGTCGTCAGCTTGCGCTACTCGTCGTGGTCGATGCGGCCGTGGTTGGTGCTTCGGCACGCGGGCGTGGAGTTCGAGACGGAGACCGCGGACGTCGAACTCAGGAAACGGAACCCGAACCGACCGCAGGACGCGAAGCGCGAAAAATCCGGTGAAATGCTCGCCGAGCGCCGCAAGATGGGCAGCGTCACCGGATTGTTTCCCGTACTCAACGTGGGCGAGACTCGGATTCACGAGTCGCTGGCGATTTGCGAGTGGGCGGCCGAGACGTTCCCAGGCGCGGGGTTGTGGCCCGACGATCCGCTCGACCGAGCGCGCGCGCGGGCGATCTCATGTGAGATGTCGAGCGGGTTCCCCAACGTCCGCACGCACCTCTCTTGCCATCTCTTCGGTCGCACCAAAGCTCCGATGAAGCTGGATGACGTGACGAGCTGCGAGATCGAGCGCGTCTTCGAGATCTGGCGAGACGCGCTCGCCCGTTCGGGTGGGCCTTATTTGTTCGGCCGCTTCTCGATCGCCGATGGCATGTATTATCCCATGCGGACCCGCTTCCGGAGCTACGGCGTGCCGATCCCGGACGATCTCGAAGCCTACGTGGCGACCCTCGACGCCACGCCCGCCGTCCGAGCCTTGGAGGACGTCGCCCGCCACGCCCCCCGCGTCCCCGCGTACGACGACTACTTGCGATCGGTCGGCGGCGATCCCGACGCGGGATTGTAGGCGAGCGCCTTCGATGCCCTGAAACGCCGAAAGGCCGACTCCTTCGAGCCGGCCTTTCGTGGATGCGTCGGCGCGTGCGGGACGCGCCGACGGTGGGGTTGCGAGGCTTACGACGCGTGACGCGCGCCCTTGACGGCCTCGATGCGCGCGAGGAGCAGCTCGCGGTGCAACTCGAGCGGGCGGGGCAGGGTCGGTCCGAGCGACTTGAAGAAATCGCCATACGACTCGAGCTCCGTCTTCCACTCGTCGAGGTCGATGTTCGTCGCCTCGTCGACCTGCTCGTGCGGGATGTTGAGGCCCGACAGATCGAGGTCGCCCGCCCGCGGCACCCAGCCGAAGAGCGTCTCCTGGCCGCCGACGCGCAGGCGCGCGCGGTCGACGATCCACTTGAGCACGCGCATGTTCTCGCCGAAGCCCGGCCAGAGGAACTTGCCGTCCTTGCTCTTCCGGAACCAGTTGACGAGGAAGATCTTCGGCGGGTTCGTGATCTGCGACTGCATCGCCAGCCAGTGCTGGAAATACGTGCCCATGTCGTAGCCGCAGAAGGGCAGCATCGCGAACGGATCGCGACGCACGATGCCGACCTTGCCCGTGGCGGCCGCCGTCGTCTCCGAGCCGAGCGTCGCGCCGAAGAAGACGCCGTTGAGCCAGTTGAACGCCTGCATGACGAGCGGCACCGTCGACGCGCGGCGCCCGCCGAAGATGATCGCGCTGATCGGCACGCCGTTCGGATCGTCGTAGAAGCGCGAGAGCCACGGGTTGTTCGTCGCCGGCGCCGTGAAGCGCGCGTTCGGGTGCGCGGCCTTCTCGGTCGACTTCGGGTTCCAGGGGTTGCCCTTCCAGTCGATGAGCTCGGGCGGCACCGGGCCGTCCTTGCCCTCCCACCACACGTCGCCGTCCGGCGTGCGCGCGACGTTCGTGAAGATCGTGTCGCGCGAGATGGTCTTCATCGCGTTCGGGTTCGACTCGTAGCTCGTGCCCGGCGCGACGCCGAAGTAGCCGAACTCCGGGTTCACCGCGTAGAGCTTGCCGTCGTCGCCGACGCGCATCCACGCGATGTCGTCGCCGACGGTCCAGATCTTCCAGCCCTTGAAGCGCTTGGGCGGGATCATCATCGCGAAGTTCGTCTTGCCGCACGCGCTCGGGAACGCCGCCGCGACGTACGTCATCTCGCCCTCGGGGCTCTCGACGCCGAGGATGAGCATGTGCTCGGCGAGCCAGCCCTCCTTCTGCCCGAGGTAGCTGCCGATGCGGAGCGCGAGGCACTTCTTGCCGAGCAGGACGTTGCCGCCGTAGCCGGAGCCGACGGACCAGATCGTGTTGTCCTGCGGGAAGTGGCAGATGAAGCGGCGCTCGGGGTTGATGTCGAGCATCGAGTGCAGGCCGCGATTGAAGTCGTTCGACGTGTCGCCGAGCATGTCGAGCGCGACGCGGCCCATGCGCGCCATGATGCGCATGTTGAGCACGACGTAGATGCTGTCGGTGACTTCGATGCCGATCTTCGACAAGCGCGAACCCGCCGGCCCCATGATGTAGGGGATGACGTACATCGTGCGGCCCTTCATCGAGCCGTCGAAGAGCTTGCCGAGCTGGGCGTACGCCTCCTTCGGGTCCTTCCAGTTGTTCGTCGGGCCGGCTTCTTCCTTCGTCGGCGTACAGATGAACGTGAGCTGCTCGACGCGGGCGACGTCGTTCGGGTTCGACCGGTGCAGGTAGCAGCCGGGGAGCTTCTCCTGGTTCAGGGGCTCGATGACCTTCTCCGCGACGGCCTGATCGGTCAGGCGGCGCTTCTCTTCTTCGGAGCCGTCGACCCAGACGATCCGGTCGGGCTTCGTGAGGGCGGCCACTTCGGCGACCCATCGGAGGAGGTGTTCGTTTTTCGTTAGCGTTTTTCCCGTCGAATCCACTGGAGCAGCAGTGACACTCATGCGGCTCCTTTACCGCAGCTTGGGGCGTCGCGCATCCTCAATCCCGGGAATGCGACCCGCGAAGGCGTCGATGGGCTTGACGCCGCTCGTTTCCTGAGCCTCACGACGGCCCGCGCTGGGGTAGGCTTTCGCCGTGGTCGAGGTTTTTCGCGCCCTTCCCGGGCATTTTCGCTCGTCGTTTCGTCGAATGGCCGTCGCCGGCGGCCCGTCCAACGGAGGGATGCGCGCAGGTTTTTCGGTCGTCGTGCTCGCGCCCTTGCTCGGCCTCTCGGCCTGCTCGTCGGCGGGCGCCGTTCCTTCCCGGGCCGTGGCACCCGCGCCGCCACCCAAGGACGACGGCGGCGCGTCGCAGGGGAGCGCCGGGTCGGGCGATCACTCCGCCGTGCTCGAGCAGCTCAAGATCGCGCCCATCACCACGAAGGCCGACAAGCAGCGGAGCGTCCTCATCCCGCTGCCCGACGCCGCGCATTGGACGCGCGTGAAGTTCCTGACCGTGCCGAGCCTCGTCGGCTTCCGCTACGGCAAGGACCACCACGGCATCGTGGGCGCGTTCGTCACGCACGTCGACGACAACACGAAGGACTCGGCGTGCGCGAAGAGCTTCGAGTCGTGGGCGATGCCGGTCGTCGAGGCGTTCGACGTCGAGCTCCACCACGAAGCGCCGTCGGCGTTCTCCTGGACGATGCCCACGCCCGCCGCGCCCGATCCCAAAGCGGCCGCGTCGCCCGCGCCGAAGAAGATCGCCATCGTCGAGGTCGACGCGCTCTTCGCGAAGACGGCGACCGTGCTCTCGCAGGACGCGTACGCGGCGGCGTGGGCGGCGTACCCGGTTTGGGACAACGCGTGCCTCATCGTCGGCGCCGCGCTCCCGGTCCGGGACGACGAGGCCCGCGCGCGCGCCGTGCGCGATCGCTTCGTGAGCGACGTGTTCCCCGGCGTCGTCGTGACGTCCGACGCGGAGCCGAAAGAGCGCTACTGAAGCGCTTCCCCGCGGCGCCTCGCGGATGCTTCACCTTGGCTCGAACACGGCATTATCGTAGAATCATCGTATGACCAAGAAGGCCATTTCGGTCACGCTCTCGCCGGAGAGCCTTCAATACGTTCGGGCGAAGGCGCTGCGGGAGAAGCGACGGAGCGTGAGCGACGCGCTCGACGCGCTCATCCGTTCGGCCATGAACAAAGACGCCAAAGAGGCGCGTCCGCGGAGCGTCGTCGGGACGATCGCCGCTCGGGGGGACATCGACGAGCAGGAGCTCGATCGGGCGGTCCGTGCATGGTTCGAGTCCGGGGTGGGCGAGTCTCCGAAGCGGCCACGGAACGCGCCGAAGCGACCGCGGAGACGGTCTTGAAGGCCGCCGTCACGGACACGCACGCCCTCGTCTTCCACGCGCTCGGCTCGAAGCGTCTCGGATCAAGGGCGCGCGCCATCTTCGCCGCATGCGAGAACGAGGAGGCCCTGATCTACGTGCCGGTCGTCGTCCTCTGGGAGATCGGCGTCCTCGCGCGTCTCGGAAGGATCGATTTGCGCCGATCTTTGCGATCGTTTTCCGAGGATTTGTTCTCGAACGCCAGCTACCAGCCGATCGAAGTCGCGCGGGAGCACGTCTACCTCGCGTCCGAGCAGCTGCCGAACGAAGACCCTTTCGACGGCCTCATCTGCGCCGCTGCGTATCACCTCGAACTTCCGCTCCTTACGAAGGACGCCGCGATCGTCGAAAGC
>JBGAHN010000172.1:0-12351 GCA_044226145.1 Labilithrix sp.
GCGACGGCGTCCGGATCGCGCGGACGCGAACGGCGCGACGAGAGCGCGCGGGAGGCCTTGCGGAAGGCCACGATGACGATCGCGAGGAGCACGAACAACGCGCTGCCGAAGGAAACGACCATCAGCTCGAACGACGTGAACGCGAAGAACTCCCGCGGCGCGAAAAGTGCGAGCGACAGGACGACGGCCACGCCGGCGAGCGCGAGCGTGGCGCCCCTGCCGAGCGAGAGCGCCCGACGAAGCCACGCGACGAAAACGGCGTGCGACCCGAGCGCCGACGCGAGGAGGAAGAGGGCCCACACGTTCGCCAGTATACGTAAGCGAGGCGCGCGGAGGCGAGGTCGCCGCGAGCGAGAGCGCACGGACCGGCGCATGCACCGGTCCCGGCGCATGAAAGCGGCGATCGGAAAATTTCGGGACAACGCATCGCGATCCGGCGCGCGAATCCGCGCGGGACATCCATCGGCGCGGCGGGCGACGGCGATTTTCGCGGTCGTCACCGTCGCTGCGGTGAGCTGCAGCCAAGCTCAGCGGGGCCAGGAGAAGACGTGCTCACAAGGAGCAGCGCTCGAACCTCAAGACATTTTCGGCACGAGCATCCCTCCCAAGACGCTCGCGCTCACGTTCGACGACGGGCCGGGTGCCCGTACGGGCGAGCTCTCGACGTACCTGAAGGAGCAAGGCATCCGCGCGACGTTTTTCGTCAACGGCCGCCGGCTCGTCACCGAAGACGGTGGTGCGAACACGACACAGCTCGCGCAGCTCGTGGCCGATGGTCACTCGATCGGAAATCACACGCAGACGCACGCCTCGCTGACGGGCCGCTCCACGGGCGGGCCGCACCTGAGCGACGCGAACACCGTGGCCGAGCTCGCCGAGACCGACGCCCTCATCGCGCCGTTCGTCGCCGACCAACGGTTCCTCTTCCGCGCGCCCTACGGCGACTACGACCAAGGATCGTTCGCCGCCCTCCAGGCCTCGCCGATGAAGAAGTACGTCGGCCCCATCAATTGGGACATCGGCGATCACATGGGGCCGAACGAGGCCACCGACTGGGACTGCTGGCAACCGGGCACCGACGGCGCGATCCTCAGCGTGAAGGCGTGCGGAGATCTCTACCTGGAGCAAATCGTCGCCGTCGGCCGCGGCATCGTGCTCATGCACGATCCCTATTTCATCGACGACGACGTCCACAAGGGCGGGACGGTCGACATGATCTTCTACCTCGTGCCGCTCCTGAAGGCGCAGGGGTTCTCCTTCGTTCGCCTCGACGAGATCCCCGACATCGCCGCGCTCCTGCCGAAGCTCCCGCCGCCCGACGCGGGCTCCGGCGACGCGGAGGCGAGCGACGCCTCCGCGAACGACGCTGCGGCGCCCGACGCCGGTGAAGAGCCCGTGGTCCTCCCGCCGGCATCGAACCCGCCGCCAGGCGACGCGGCCGAAGCGGGTGGCAACACGGAGCCTTGTCCGCCTTCGCCACAAGCCGTCGCGGCACCACGACCGAGCGCGCGCGAATTCTCGATGTCCGTCCCGTCGTACGCGTGCCCGCACGAAGCTCGGCACGGCGCTCGCTAGCTCGACACCGGGTGAGTCGACGGGCGTTCCCGCGAACCATCGCCGACTCGAGTCGAATTCCGACGCGATCCGAGCGCGCTCGAAAAGCGCTCGAGGCGTGACCCTCAACCGCGGAGTCAACGATGAAACGCTTGCTACCGTTTTTGCTCGTTCTGCCCATCGGCCTGTCGACCTACGCGTGCGCGACGAAGTCCGCCGACAAGAAACCCACGCCCAGCGGGAACACGCCGCCTCCGGGCGACTCCGCAAATCCCGGCGGCGACGATCCCAATAGCCCGCCCCCCGCCGGCGACGGCGGCACGACGACCCCGGACAACCCGGACGATCTCTCGAAGAACCCCATCGAAGGGATCGCCGAGGCGAAGCCCATCCTCCAGACGGACGCGTTCACCGACGGACCGATCTGGCACGCCGAGCAGGGCGTCCTCTTCTTCGCGACGCCGCTCGGCAACGGCGCGCTCTACCGCATGCGCCCCGACGGCAGCGCCAAGAAGGTCCGCGACGGCGATCAGGTCTCCGGCGCCATCCCCATCGGCAACACCATCGACAAGGCGGGCGACCTCTTCACCATCGAAGCCAAGGAGATCGTGCGGAGCGCGGCGAGCGCCGAGGCGGGCGCGCCGGAGGCCATCGCGACCGGGTTCAACAACGGGACGGTCTTCACGAAGTTCGACACGCTCAACGACGCCGTCGTGATGGACGACGGCACGATGTTCGTCACCGACCCGGGTTACTTCGGCGAGCCCATCACGAACCGCATCTACCGGATCTCGCCGGAGCGCGAGGTCGTGGTGGCCGACGCGTTCGACGACATCCCGCGCCCGAACGGCATCGCGTTCAACCCCGACAAGAGCGAGCTCTACGTCGGGTTCTCGCAGCCGATGGAGGGCACGATGCCGTTCATCCGCAAGTACCACATGAACCCGGACGGCACGCTCGGCGAGTCGGCGAAGTTCATCGACATCGACCCGGCGGACTCGTCGCCCGACGGCATCGAGGTCGACCAGGCGGGCAACATCTTCGTCGCGACCGCGCAAGGCGTCGCCGTCTTCACGAAGAAGGGGGAGAAGATCGGCGTCGTCGCGGTTCCGGAGCAGCCGACGGGCATGGCCTTCGGCAACGAGGACATGAAGTCGCTCTACGTGACGACGCAGGGAACCCGCATCTGGGAGCTGCGCGTCAACGTGCCCGGCATCGCGCAGTGACGGACGCGCCCGGCCCGGCCACGCCCACCCGCGGCGTGGCCGGGCGTCCGGCCGTGACGGTGGCGCGCTGGGGACGTAGACGGGTACGCAAATGTGACGAAATGCCGCCTGGAATTCCGACGGAACTGGAATGCGACCGGGGTGCGGGTGACGAACGGCAGGGACGTGCTACGGTCCCCGCACGATGAACCGAACCCTATCCTTGGCCTTTCTATTGGTTTCCGGTGCTTGGATGTACGCGTGTTCGAGCGACGACGCGTCGAACAAAGACGATACGACCAACGTGCCGGTCGACGGCGGAGACACGACGCCCGACGACGGCGGCGGGAACACGACGCCCGACGATGGTGGCGGGAACACGACGCCCGACGGAGACACCCCCGAGCCCGAAGACGACGCGGGTTCGGACGGCGGTGGCAACAACGGCGGCAGCCCGATCGAAGGCGTCACGGCGACGCTCCTCCTGGATCTCCCGGGGCAGTTCCCGGACGGCATCCAGTGGCAGGGCGACGCGCTCTACTTCACGCTTCCGCTGCAGACCAACCCCGTCATCGTGCGGCTCAAGGGCAGCGCCACGCTCGAGTACCTGAAGCCCGCGGGCGAAGCGCCGCTCGGCATCACCTACGACGAGAAGGCCGGCAAGCTCCTCTACGCGAGCTCGACGGGCGGCGGTGGCGATTTGTTCCGCGTCGGCGCGAGCTCTGCGGATCCGCCTCCGGCCGCGACCCCGACGAAGGTCACGCTCAAGTTCGACGCGGGCGCGGGTTGGGAATCGCCGAACGACGCGGTCGTGCGCAAGTCCGACGGCACCATCTACGTGACGGATCCGGGCTACCAGACCGGTTCGCCCAACAACGGCGTCTACCGCGTGAGCCCGACCGGTGACGTCGCGACGATCGCCACGTTCGACAGCGCCCACCCGAACGGGATCGGTCTGTCGCCGAAGGCCGACGCGCTCTACGTCACGCTCACCGAGGATCCGAACGCCGACGGCGGCGCGACGTCCGTGGTGCCTTCGATCGTGAAGTACGAGGTCAAGGCGGACGGATCGACGGGCCCGGGGACGAAGTTCGCCGAGCTCCCGCCGGTCAACTCGACGCCGGACGGCCTCGCGGTGGACACCGCCGGAAACGTGTATGTTGCAACGGCTGCCGGCATCGTCGTCTTCTCGTCGACGGGCACGAAGCTGGGCACGCTCGCGACGCCGAAGTTCGCGACGAACCTCACGTTCGGCGGCGCCGACGGCAAGACGCTCTACATCGCCGCGAAGGGCGGGCTGTACTCGGCGACCGTGAAGGTGGCCGGCCTCGCGCAGTAAGCGATCCCCGATCTCTCGGGACACGACGAACGAACGCCGCCATCCGCGCGGCGTTCGTTTTTTTGTGCTCGCGTCTCGCTCGGACGATGGCCCGAGCGACGTCGGCGTGGAGCCGTGACGCGATCGCGCGTCTACTTCGAGAAGAACTTCCAGGCGATCTCGGACGTCTTGTCCCAGACCTGGTGGCCGAGGCCGTCGACCGCGCACCAGACCTCGGGCTTCGAGCATCCGTCGTACGCGACGCACGGGCTCGGGTCGTACGGCGAGGTGCTCTCCTGGCAGCCGTTCGCTCCGCGCCAAAAATCGCGCGCCTTCATGCCTTCGTCGGGGCCGACGGCGCCGTCGTCGTTGCCCTGCACCTGCAACGCGGCGAGCGGCTTGTTCGTGCACTTCAGGCTGCCGTCGTCGTTCCAATCGCTGTCGCCCGTGCCGAACGGGCCACCGCCCGAGTTCGTCACGATGCCGGCCCAGGTCGTCTTGCTGCGGCACGCGAGCTGGTTGACGAAGTAGGCGCCCTTCGAGAAACCGGTCGCGTAGAAGCGACCTTGCGCGACGCAATACTTCGAGCGGACCTCGTCCACCATCGCGTCCACGAACGCCACGTCGCGCGCCATCGCGCTCGCGCCGTCGATCTGCCAGGTGTTTCCGGGACCGTCCGGGTAGACGATGATCGCGCCGCCGCCCGAGACCGACTCCAGGCTGTACGAGTGTCGGATCCCCGCGCCGTCGCCGCCGTCGCCATGGAAGACGAAGATGACGGGGTAGCTCTTCGTGCCGTCGTAGGCGTCGGGGAGGTAGAGCTCGTAGGTGTGCGCTTCGCCGTCGACGGTGATCGACTGGCTGCCGACGAAGCCCTTCGCCGTCGCGCCCTTCCCGCACGCCTCGGGCTTGCCGGGATCCGAGCCTCCGGAGTCCGACGTGCCCGTCCCCGAGTCACCCGACGGGAACACGCTGGCGTCGGCGTCGGCGAGGGTCGACGACGGGGGTGCACCGTCGTCGTCTCCGCAAGCGACGATCGCCGCGGTCGCGGCCACGAACAAAGCCCCGAATCCCCCGAACGCACGGTACGTCATGCCACCTCGATGTTCCAACGTTCGATCCACGCGCGGCGCGCGGGAGCCTTCACTCGACGACGACGACGTCGCCGGCCTGGAGCGAGAACCCGACGCTCCGGGGATCGGCCGACCGGAGATCGGCGTAACGGAAGCGCACGCGATGCGGGAGTGACCTTCGGACGACGAAGATCTTGTCGCTGTCGGCGTAGTCGTTGAGGCCGCCGGCGGCGGCGAGCGCGTGCAGGACGTTCGAGCCGTGATCGAGCTGGAAGATGCCGGAGTTGCGCACCTCGCCGACGACGGACACCTTGAGATCCTGACCTTCTTCGAGCGTCACCGAGACCGAGGGCGCGACGACGACCGTCTTCAGGCGCTCCTGGATCTCGCTCGCGAGCTGCGCGGGGCGCTTGCCGCGCGCGGTGACCTCGCCGATGACGGGCATCGAGATCTTGCCGTCCTGCCGGACGCGCTCGCGGGTCGAGAGCGGGTCTTGGTTGAAGACGCGCACGCTGACCGTGTCCCCCTCGGCGATGAGGACGTCGCCCGACGCGTCGGACTGCGCGGGCAAGCTGTCGACCCACACGTACGGTCCCGTGCTGGCGCAACCGCCCGTGGCGAGACCGAAGGAGAGACCGAAGAGCAACGCGATGGATGCAGCGGATGCAGGGAGCCGGGACCTCATGTTTGCCCCATCATACACACGATCGTCCGCGCGATCGTACACACTTCCGCCGGGGACAAGGTCCTCGGGGAGCGCCCAAGGAGCGCCAAGGAGCGCCCAGCGACAGGGCGGCGCGGGCGTGCGACGGGGGGCGTGCGGCGTCAGGTTCCGTGGATCTTCGCCGCGACGTCGCCGGTCTCGCCGCTCTCGGGCTTGCCGTCGGATCCGCCGCTTTTCTCGAAGGGCCACGCGCGGCGAGCGACCACCTGCGGCATCGGCGCTTCGACGATGGACCGGGGCGGCACGCTGCGGTTGATCACGCAATTGGCCATGATCTTCGTCCCTTCGCCGATGACGAGCGGTCCGAAGAGCGTCGCGCCGACACCGATGTGGACGTTCCGCTGGACGAGCGGGGCGCCGGGCTCCTTCGTGTCGGGGTCGAGGCCGTAGCCGAGCGTGACGTTCTGGTAGAGGATCGAGCCGGCCTCGACCTTCGCGGCGTAGCTGATCGCGAGCCCGAAGCCGTGCACGATCACGACGCCCGGCTCGAGCACGGCGTCCCAGTGGATGTCCGACGCGAAGGCGTGGCGGATGAGGCGCGACATGAACTGCGCGCCGAGCATCAGGTTCGCGTCGCGCATGAAGCGCATGACGCGGTAGGCGACCATGAGCTGGTAGCCGATCTTGCGGACCGCGTCGCCGACCATCTCCTTCGTGCTCGCGGCCGGGGTGACGGCGCCTTCTTCGAGGCGGTAGTCGTATTTCTCCTGGTAGACGCGGATCATCCGGTTGTCTTCGCGGATGTCCGCGACGAGCGTGCGGAAGGCCGATCCACCCGCGGCGCCGCTCCGGAGGAGGGACATGCCGCGCTTGAACTCGCGGTACTCGCGGGCGACGTCGCGCGTGCTGCCCGTCTCCTCGCGCACGCCGCGGTAGAACTGGATGCCGTAGACGAGCGTGGCCCCCGCGAGCGCCACCGGCTCGAGCCCGATCTTGTCGAACGCCGACGCCGTCCGAATCGCGACGTTCGCGAGCAGGCCCGCGGGTCCCGGCGACGCGAGGCCGAACGCGAGGATTGGCCGCGAGATGGGGTTGATGTTCGGCAGGTGCCGCCAGGGCTGCGACTCGGGGTGGTCTTTGTGCTTCTTGCCGACCTTCGTCTGGTAGACGCCGTCGCGGTACGCGCGGTCCATCCACTTCTTCATCGAGGTCCAGTCGGAGCCGTGGATCGCCGCCGCGTCGTTCGCGAAGACGAAGCGCGCGCCCGCCTTCTCGAAGCGGATGCCGATCTCCTCGTCTTCGAGCGCGCGGAAATCCGGATCGAAGCCGCCGACGCGCAGGAAGAGCTCCCGCGGGAACGAGACGTTGCCGGTGTAGAGGTTGTGGCCGCGCACGGGCTGCTTCCCCGACGCGTAGGCTTCGGCGTCCCGCGCGATGACGCGCGCGTAGAAGCGCTCGAAGAGCGGCATCTCGTCGAGCTTCGCGTCCGGGCGGAGGCGCCCGAGCACCACGGTGTCGTCCTGGTCGTGCCGCGCGAGGTGGTGCTCGAGGAACGTCGGCTCGACGAGCATGTCGTCGTCGGTGACCACCACGATGGGGCCTCGCGCGAGCCCGACGCCGCGCTGCCGAGCGGTCGCCGCGCCCGCGTTGACCTGGCGCTCGATCCGGAGATCGAAGCGTGTCTTCATGTCCGCGAGCTTGTCGCGCACGTCGTCGTTCGAGCCGTCGTCGACCACGACGACCTCGTAGTGCGCAGGGTCGAGCGTCTGCCGGTCGAGGGCCTCGAGCAGGCGGCGGAGCGAGTCCGCGCGGTTGTACGTCGCGATGACGACGCTCACCCAGATGCCGCTGCCGAACCGCTTTTCGAATGCCGTCGTCGTCATGGTGTTCGTGGAAGAGTGTTGCAAAACTCGATACGTCCGAA
This sequence comes from Labilithrix sp., assembly GCA_044226145.1. GTDB lineage: Bacteria > Myxococcota_A > Polyangia > Polyangiales > Polyangiaceae > Labilithrix. The sequence goes on from JBGAHN010000172.1 coordinate 7,739, forward strand.
AAGCCTACCTGACGCACCGCTGGAGCGCGGGGCGCGCGAGGACCGTCCAGGGCGCGCGACGAGCGTGCAGCCGGATTGCCTCATTTGTTGAGCACGAAGCTCCGAACGAAGCTCCGGGGATGCTTCGCGAAGTGCGCCGCCCATTGCGCGGCGTCGACGTACGACGGACGCGCGTCGTCCGGATCGCGGACCGCGTCGGTCACGCTGTGGACGCGGTACCATTTTCGCCATTTGGCGACGTCGTCGCGCGACATCTCGCCCGACAGCCCCTGGAGCGTCAGCACGAGATCGAGCATCGTCTTGTGGCAGTAGCCTTCGTTGCCGAGCGCGTTCCAGGCGCTCGCGCTCTCGAGCTCGCGGGCGAGCGCGGCGTCGTCTCCCCTCGCCGCGTAGTAGACGAGCATCGGCAGCGGCAAGCCGCGCGCGACGTCGAAGCCCATCTGGCTGTAGAAGCGCGGGTTGAAGTCGATGAGCAGGCGCCGGTCACCAAGGGCGATGAACTCCGACTCGAACGCCCCGTAGTAGCCAACATGATTGCAGAGTGCACGGAGTCGATCGGCGAGCCCGGGCTCGATGTCGCGGCCTTCGAAGCAGAGGCCGATGCCGACCTTGCGCGGGCGTTGCAGGACCTTCATCGCCGCGCGGAGGACGATCTCGCCGCTCTTGGCGATGAACCCCGACACGCTGAAGATGCTCGATTCGGCGGCCGTCAGGTACTCCTGCACCATCGGCTCGGCGATCTCGGGGTGGCGGTTCGTCAGGACGGCGTTGAAGCGCGCCGCCGCGCGGTAGCGTTCGAGCTCCGCGCGGAGCTGATCGCGGCGCTCGACGATGAGGCCCTTGACGCCACCTTCCATGAAGATCTGCGTCCGCGGCTTGAGAAGCACGGGGAAGCGCAGGGAGTCGACGATCGGATCGCCGGCGCCGCCGTCGAGCGTCGGATCGAGCTCGTGGGTGACCGGGACCTCGATGCCGACGGCTTCGCACGCGCGGTGGAGGCGCGCCTTGTCGAGCAGCGTGATGATGGCGTCCTCGCTCGGCGCGTACGTGCGGAACACGCGCGCGAGGCGATCGCCGTGCTCGGCGAAGAGCCAGGAGAGGTGGTCGTTCGGCGGGTAGAGGACGGTGTCCGGGTGCGACGCGCCGTAGTCGAGGAGCCACGCGACGAGCTCGTCGGGCTTGCTCATCGGCGGGTGCACGAGCTTCTCCTTCACCCATCGCGAATAGAGGGCGCGCGCGTTCTTGTTGTCGTCGGCCATCGTGACCGCGACGCCGTTCCGCCCGTAGCAGCGCGCCGCTGCGAGCGTCCCGTAGTAGTCCGCACCGAGGAGGAGAACACCCATGGTCGAGGTCCTGGCGTGAGTCCCGAAGTGGTCCGTGATCAGTCGTGGAACCGGCCTTTGAGCTTCAGGAACGGCGTTTCGAAGAAGCGGAAGCTGATCGTCGCGAGCACGTAGATGAGGGCCGTGGAGCCGACGATCACGCCCGAGACGAGCGCCATCTGCGCCGCGGTCGACATGCCGGCCTGCATCTTCTCGAGCGGCGGCACGAGCCACACGACGAGCGGCCAGTGGAAGATGTACATGCCGTAGCTGACCTTCCCGCACGCCACGAGCGGACGCCACGAGAGGAAGGCCCGCGCGCGCTCGCCGATGACGCCGTCGGCGCACATCGAGATGGCGCTGGCGAAGAAGAGCGCGAGGGTGACGTAGCCCGCCGCGATCATGCGGCGGTCGTAGTCGTTGAGGCCGTGCGCGACGACGTAGAGCCCGGCGAGCGCGAACGACGTCGCGAGGAAGATCGGGAAGCGGAGCCGCCGCCAGATGCGCGCGACGGGGTGCGCGACCTCGCGCTGCGTGACGGCGACGAACGCGCCGAGGAGGAGGCCGTCGGCGCGGGTGAACGTCGCGCGGTAGACGAACTTCGCGGCGGCGTTCGCGTCGGGCAGCCAGTGCGCGATCGCGGGGATTTGCGGCCCTTTGAGGACCAAGAAGCCGCGCGCGGCGACGACGAGCGGGACGAGCACGAGGATCGTCGGGATGAGCTTCCGGCGCGAGACGAGGAGCGCGACGATCGGCCAAACGAAGTAGAACTGCTCCTCGATCGCGAGCGACCAGAAGTGCGCCGTCCAGCGCATCACCTCGTCGTCGAACGCGAGCGTGTAGTTCTGCATGTAGAGCCAGTACGACGGCCCCGGGATCCACCCGGCGCCCACCGCGAGGCCCGCAATCGTACCGACGACGATGAATGCATAATACAACGGGAAGATGCGCAGGACGCGGCGCATCCAGAACATCTTCATCCGCGTGCCGAGCGGCTTCGACGACGGCGCGACGAGGCCGCGCGTGATGAGGTAGCCCGACAGGACGAAGAACAAATCGACGCCCGTCCAGCCGGACCACAGGAACGCGTGCGCCTGGACGGCGATTTTTTCGACGAGGCCCTGGGCCGCCTCGACGTCTTCGCCCGGGAACGTCCACGCGAAGTGGAACATCAAGACGAGGAGCACGGCGAGGCCGCGCATGCCGTCGAGCGTCGGTATCGCGCGGGCGCTCGCGCCTTTCAGCGAGGCCTCGGCGGAGGCGTCGAGATCGGGCGGCTCGGGGGCCTTCGGCGAGAGCTCGAGGAAGGACTCGGCGTCGCGGCCGGTCTTTCGGAGCACGAGGCCGATGACGAGCGCGAACACGGCGACCATCCCGAGGTCGGGGGCACCGAGGCCCGAGGGCAACTTCGCGCCGACGTCCGCGAGGGCCGTCGCGAGGGCCGCACCGTCGATCATCTCGCGGCCGATGACGTCGCGGCGCGCGACCGGCGCCGTGGTACGGAGGCGCATCTCGTTGGGGAGCTTCTCGAAGCCGAGGCTGTCGATGTACGCGGCGTCGGAGTCCGTCACGTCGACCGTCTCGACGATGAGATCGCTCTTCCGCTCGCCGAGGCTGTACTCGTAGTCCCACTTGTCGTGGCCCGGCGAGAACACGCCGCGCGGCGCGAGGTGCGCGATGTACTTGTCGTTCTTGCCGAGGAGGTCCTCCGTCGGACGCTGCGCGAAGTAGGGCGTGGCGCCCGCCGCCGCGACCGCGATGCGGAAGTCCGGCTTCGTCTCCGCCTGGATGAGGAGGCCGGTGCGCGTGTAGCGAGCCTCGTCGACATACTGCGCCGCGTTCGAGGCCGCCCAGCGGCCGAACGGGACGAGGTGACACGGCAGCCAGACGAGCGCCGTCACGAGGAGCGCCGCGAACGCCACCGTCTGGCGCGACGCGAGCCGGCGCTTCAGCCACGCGAGGCCCTCCACGAGGCCGTGGCGGGTGTCCTTCAGGCGGAGGAGAACGCCCGCGAGGAGTAGGGCGCCACCGGCCACGAAGAGCGTCTTCGAGAAGGTGATCGTCGCCGCGATGCCCTCCTCGGAGAACTTCTTCGCGAAGAGATTGAGCGCGACGAGCACGCCGCCACACACGATGAGACCGTAAGCGAAGCGCTTCGCGAAGTCGGCGTGGTCCTTCTTCGCGATCGCGCGCTCGACGAGCACCGCGACGAGCACCACGAGCGCGGGCATACCCGCCGTCATGTAGCGGTTCGCGTAGAACATCCACTCCCACGCGTCGCCGCCGACGTACGTGGCGTAGGCGATCTGCGCGACGAACAGCGTGCCGAGCAGCACGAGGCGGCGCCGCGTCTTGTCCGCCCAGATCCGCTTCGCCCACACGAGCGATGGCCTCTCGAGCCCGATGCTCGCTGGCCTCTCGAGCCCGATGCTCGCGGCCACGATCGACAGCGGCACCGCGAGGTGGAACGCGAGCACGTCGAGCGCCACGAACGCGCCGCGCTTCACGCGCTCCGCCGTGTGGATCTTGTAGAGCTTCAGGTAGTACGTGTTCGGCATCGAGTCGTGGAAGTACGACTTGCGGAACAGCATCTGCCCGCCGACCGCGCCGCCGGCGAAGGCGCCGATGATCCCGGCGAAGAGCCAGCGCCTGGAGATCGTGAAGAAGCCGTAGGCGCAGATGAGGCCGACGGGGACGACGGAGTCCGAGCGGAGGAGCAGGGCGGCGGAGGTGAGCGCGCCCATCGCGATCGTCTTGCCGATCGAGAACTCGTCCTCGTTCTCGAAGCAGAGCCAGAGGAGCGCGTAGACGCTCACCGTCATCGCGCCCACTTCCATGCCGCGCAGGGTCCAGAAGACGAGCGGGTAGCAGAAGAGCGTGCCGGCGAGCGCGACGACCGGCACCCACGGCGCCGACGAGACCTTCTTCGCGATGCGCGAGGCGCAGAGGCCCGTCGTCATCAAGATGGCGACGCCGGTGAGCATGATGAAGAGCGAGATCTTCGACTCCGACAAACCGAGCTTGTGCGCGAAGGCCATCCAGATGACCCACAAGAGGTTCGTGAAGCCCTCGATCGGCTCCTCGCCGATGTTCCACACGAGACCATGACCATCCGCGAGGTGACGCGCGTAGCGCATCGAGATCATCGCGTCCTCGAACAGCACGAAGTAGCGCGTGCCGTTGATCGAGAAGGACGTGCGGAAGATGAAGATGGCGTAGAACGCCAGGGCCGCCAACGCGACGCCGAGACGCAGCTTCAGCGAGGAAGCCGGCGTGCGTGATGCGAGGGTG
>JBGAHN010000173.1:0-12071 GCA_044226145.1 Labilithrix sp.
AGCTCGTCTTCTCGTCCTGAAAGTAGTCCTTCCCCTCCGATGCTTTGCCGACGATCTTGCGCCAACGGGCCTCTCGTGGGGCGTTCGAATGAACCACCTTGTCGAGATCGACGTCGCCAAAGAGACTCATCTGAATGGGCACTTCGCCCTCCTCCTCTGGCAAGAGGAAGAGGTGTTCACGCAGGACCACCGGTACTCCGCTCGCGTCGGGGCCGATCTCGAGCTCGTACCGATAGTTGCCCTGGGGGAGCTTGACGGCCAGCGCGACGGCAACTGGCTGCTTTTCGTCAAAGCAGAGGTCGCGAAAATCCGCCCCGGAACCATCGAGCGCGAGGTCGACCGCGCGCTCGACGCCATCCGAGAGCACGGCGCTCACGAAGCGGAGCACCGACATGAGCGTACTTTTTCCGGACGCGTTCCTTCCGACGAGCACGGCAAAGCGCCCGAGATCGACGCGGTTCGACGCCAGCATGCGAAAGTTTTTCACCCAAATGCGCTGGATCATTGGATCGCCTCGACGCTGGGTACCGAGCTCGAAGATAACTCCTCTTGCAGCGCCTGCATCTCCTCGAGCGCCGTCTGGAGCTGCGCAACGATCTCCGCCGCGATCACGTCCGGCTCGGACAGGTCGGCGTGGTCGGTCACGCTGTCGTCCTTCAGCCACGTGATGTCGAGATTGTCGCCTCGCTTGGCGATCTCTTCGCGCGTGAACTTACGGAACCGCCCGCTCTCGCCCTGGTCCTTCCGCTTACTCTTACCAAGCGGATCACCGCCGAAGGCCTTCTCGAACTCTGCGAAGTGCCCGCGCGTGAGCGGCGTGCGCTTGCCGAAGCTCGGCGCGTTCGTCCGCATGTCGAAGAACCACACCGCCTTGGTGGTGTCCTTGTCCTTCGCGCCTCGTGTGAAGAAGAGCACGTTCGTCTTCACGCCCTGCGCGTAGAAGATGCCCGTCGGGAGGCGCAAGATCGTGTGCAGATCGCACTTGTCCATGAGGTCGCCGCGGACCTTCTGACCGACGCCTTCTTCGAAGAGCACGTTGTCCGGCAGGACCACCGCCGCGCGACCGCCTGCCTTGAGCCCACGGTAAATGTGCTGCAAGAAGACGAGCTGCTTGTTGCTCGTCGGGTACGTGATGTCGTCGCGCGTCGGACCTCCGCCGCCTTTCTTCGTGCCGAACGGCGGGTTGGTCAGGATAATGTCAGCTTTTGGCAGCTTCGCGCCCGTAGGGCCGAGCGTGTCACCGAGCAGGATGTCGCCCTCGATGTCGTGCAGCATCGCGTTCATCAACGCGAGGCGATGCGTGTCCGGCACGAGCTCGACGCCGTAGAACGCTTCAAGCTTCTGGAACTTCTGCTTCGCGGGCGGCAGATCGTGCAGGTCGTCGGTCTGCGCCATCACGTACCGGTCGGCGTTGATGAGGAAGCCGCCCGTGCCGACGGCGGGATCTTGCACGCGCTCGCCCGGCTGCGGCTTGACCAACTCCACCATGCTCTCGATGAGCGGCCTTGGCGTGAAGTACTGGCCGGCGCCGCTCTTCGTGTCTTCGGCGTTCTTCTCCAGCAGGCCCTCGTAGAGATCGCCGAGCCCCTCTTCCTTCGCGCTGTACCAGTCGAGCGCGTCGATGTCGGTCACGACCTGCTTCAGGTGTCGCGCCTGCCGGAACGACGTCGACGCGTTCGCGAAGATCGCACTCACGCGCGACGAGCCCTTGGTGCCGAGATCGATGAGCAGCTTCTTGTAGAAGTCGAGTAGCTCGATGCCGTCGCGCTTCGCGAGATCGTTCCAGCGGTAGCCCCTCGGGAGCTGCTCTTCGGTGCCCGTCTCCTTCGCCATCTTGAGGAAGAGCAGGTACGTGAGCTCCGTCACGTACTCGTGGTACGTGATGCCGTCGTCGCGGAGGACATGGCAGAGGTTCCAGAGCTTCTGAACGATGTCTTGGGTCGTCGGCATGAATCTCGTCTCGTCGTGCTCGTCGTCGCGTGCTGGGGCGATCGTCAGCCCGCGTCCTTCCATACTTCGTCCGCGAGGTCGCCGAGCAAGGTTTCGAGCGACCCGTCGAAGACCTTGTTGAGGCGTGCGAATCCGCCGTCGCTCTTGAACTGGCCGGTGTCGAGCGCGGCCTTGTCCACGATGGTCTCGTGCTTCATCTGCTTGGCGATGCGATCGAGCCACTTCACCTGCGGGTCGGTGAACTTGCGCGCCTTCTTGAGGCGTGAGACGGCGCGGTCGACGCGCTCGGCGTACGGTACGAGCGGCGAGCCGAGAGCGAGCTGGCGGATGTAGCCGATGATCGTGGCGGCGATGTCCTCGTTCTTTTGCTCTCGCCACGCCGTCTGAACCGACGCCTCGTTGAAACCTTCCTGGTCGAGGGCGAGTTTGAGCTGCCGGAGATCGCCGCGTGTGAGCTCGCGCGGCCGCTGGGTGACGACGAGCAGTGCAGGCAGACGGTTCATGTTCGACGCCACGAACGTGCGAAACGCGTCGAGGTAGTCCGCAGGGGGCTTGCTCCCGTGACGACCGTAGCCGCGCGTGACCTCGCGGATCTCGTCCACGTGCTCGGAGACGACGATCTTGTACGCGCCCGTGCCCGTCGTTCGATCGAGGAACGGCGCGAGGGACTGGTGTTCGCGCAGGTACGCGGCGATGTCGCCCACGCGGTTCGACTTCAGAAACGATGCTAGCTCGCCGAGATTCATCCCCGCTGCCGCCCCGAGCCGCTCTTCGTTCTCGCCCTTGAGCGCGTGCTTCTTCCGCTGAAGCTTCGCGAGGAGCTCATCGAGCGCGGCGCGGCGCATCTCCTCTTCCTTGCTCTCGAGCACCTCCTTCACGAGCTGCTCGAACGTCACCAGCGGGTTGACGACAACCGGCTTCATGTCGGTAACGTCCTTCAGATTGGAGTAGAGGTCGACCGCGTCGAAGATACGGAAGCGTTCCTTTCCAATCTCGGGACAGAGGCGCGTCGCGCGGCCGAGCATCTGCTCGTAGAGGATGCGGCTCCGCACACGCCGCAGGAACACCAGGTTCGCGATCTTCGGGACGTCGACGCCGGTGGTGAGCAGATCGACCGTCACCGCGATGTTCGGGTGTCGTTCGTTTCGATACCGACGAATGACCTCGAGGTAGCGGTCCGTCGCGCCGGTGATCTTGGCGACCGCATCGTCGTCCACGCTTCCGTACTTGGCTGCGAGCGCCTCCTTCAGGAGGAGGACCACCATGTCGGCGTGCTCGTCGGTCGCGCAGAAGACGAGGGTCTTCTCGTCCTGCTCGGGATCGATGTGCTTGACGAGCTCGCCGATGACGGCGCGGTTGAAGCCTTCGGTGATGACGCGGCGGTTGAAGGCCTCGACATCGAACTTCAGTTCGTCAGGGAGCTCCTCCTTCTTGAGCGTCTGCGAAGAGCGGTCGAGGACGAGCACCTCTTCGCGCGCGTCGTAGCGGATGCCGTCCTGCGCGAGCTTTGTCACGATGCGGATCGGCGGCTCGTGGTCGACGAGGAATCCGTCCACCACCGCCTCGCGGTAGGAGTACGAGAAGACCGGCGCGCCGAAGATCTCCTTGGTATGGAGCGCCGGTGTTGCCGTCAGGCCAATCTTCGCCGCGTCGAAGTGGTCGAGGACGCGGCGGTACTTGGAGATGTAGTCGTCCTCATCGCGGAAGAGCATCTCGCGGTCGCTCATCTCGCGATCGAGGAGGTAGCCGCGATGGCACTCGTCGATCACGATGCAGTCGTACTGATCGACGGGCGGGATGCGCTCCTCGGCGTCGCCCTCGAACGGGCCGAGCACACGTTTCGTCATCGCCTGAATCGTGGCGATCTGGAGTTTCGTCTCGCGGTTCGGCTTGAGGTCGGCGAGCTCCTTCACCTCGAAGATGTCCGTGAAGGTCTGGAGGCTCTCGAGTCGCAGATCCTTGAGCGCGTTTGCGGTCTGCTCGCCGAGTGCGCTTCGGTCGACGAGGAAGAGGATGCGACGGAAGCGCTTCGACTTGAGTAGGCGATAGCAGAGACCGATGCATGTGCGCGTCTTGCCGGTGCCCGTCGCCATCGCGACAAGGAGCTCGCGCTTGCCCTCTTCGAGTGCGCCCTCGACGGCGAGGATGGCGCGCCGCTGGTAGTCGCGGTCGATGTACGGCATCGGCTCGACCTTGAGCTTCGCGTGCGCGTCGTCGACGTTCTGGTTCAGAAGGTCGAGGAGGCCCTCGGGCGTGTACCAGCCTTCGAGGGCGACCGGATGGTTCTGCGCTCGGCGCGCATCGAGGAACCAGATGCCACTCTTCGTCTTGAGCTGGCGCAGGAAGGGCCGACCGTTGGTCGCGAAGAGGAAGGGCACCTTATGTTGTCCCCACGGCGCGCCCTCGACGAGCACCTCGTCTCCCTTCACGATGTAGCCGTCGGAGTAGCGCTTCGCCTGCGGGATGACGCCGAGGACGTCCTTGTGTTTCCGCTTCGCCTCGACGACGCCGACGACCTGAAGCCCGGCGAAGAGGACGTAGTCGGCCCAACCCTCTTTCCCGTCCGTGAGCGTCGGCCACTCCGCGATCGCACGGTTCTTGCCCTTCGTCGGACGCACACCGCGCTCGAAGGTGAGCGTCTCGGAGTCGACCTCCCAGCCGGCATCGCGGAGCTGCTTGTCGATGAGGCGCCGCGTGGCGGCTTCGTCGAGCTCGATCGCTTCGCTGGCTTCGGCGGCGCGGGTGATCGTCTCGTGGATGGCACGAGGCGCAGCCTTCTCGGCGGCGGCTTGGAGCGCGGCGAGCTCCTCGAGGAGCTTCTTGTTCTGGTCTTCGAGCGCCTTCGTGCGCGCAGCGCCCGCCTTCGTCTGCTCGGACGCGAGCGCCTCCCAGATGGCGGCATCGTCTCGCGCCTTTGCGGCCCGCTCTTCGGCGGAGAGGCGTTCCTTCGCTTCCTTCTCCGCCGCAAGACGAATCGCTTCGATTTGTGCCTTCGCCGCTTCAGCCTCCTTCGCGTGCGCGGCGAGCTGCTCGCGCAGACGTGCGAGCTCGTCCTGGAGTCCGGGGCTCTGCGCCTCCGCCTTCTTCGGCGTCGAGGGCGGGACGAACGGGCCGGGGTCGAACTTTCGGTTGTTGCCGAACGAGCGCTGGAACCACACGGCGAGCTCGCGCGCCATGCGGAGCTGATGGAGCGCCTCGTTCGCGTCGCCCCGATTCTCGTGCACCGCGGCGTTCCCTGCGCGCCGGAGGTCGTGGAAGATCGTTCGCTGCGTCGCCCCGATGACGCTCTTGTCGAAGAGGCGATCGACAAGCGTTTGCTGGGTCTCGTTCGGCAGTGGGAGGAGGCCCACCTTCGCCGCGGCGCGCTTCGCGAGGACCTCCGCGAAGAGCCGCAGCTTCGCGATGCTCGTCGGGGGATCGCTCGCGAAGGCCTCTTCGGCTTGCGTTGCGAGCGCGACGAGGCGCGCATCGTGGTGCGCCAGGTATGCGAAGTTCGGAGAAGGCTGGCTCGGCACCGGCATGTCGCCCTCGCGGACATGCTCCGGTGGGGAACCATTCCCCCATCGCTCGTCCGCGAACCTACAAAAAGAGAGACGGCGTTAATGCTACGCGATCGCGTGCCGCCCGCGAGCGTCCTTTTCGCGGGGTGCTGGCTTCCCGGAATCGTCGCTCAGCTCCTGCCGTCGCCCGCACCGACGGTCGGGGCAAGTTTCGCTATGAACGAGGCGCCTTCGCTATCCCTCTTTGGTCCAATTCTTCCGGATCAGGGCCCCTCGATCTCCACACACAGCGAGGACGACCTCGTCCGCGGAACGTCGGCGTCGAAATTGCCCCACCGAGCGCGCGACCATAGCAAGTCGCGTGCCGAAGCAGCCCTCCGTGGTGATACCCTCCTCGCCATGGCACCCCCCGACAAGTCGCGGCGGCTGTTTCGGCTCCTGCGGCGAGGAACGCGTCTGACACAAGGTCGAAGTCCGACGGAGGAAGGCGCGCTCTGGATGACGCACCAGCGCGCGCAGGTGGCCGTGCACGAGTCCGGTGAGGCGGCGCAGCGCGTGGCTTCGCACGTCGCCAAGCAGCGCGGGACGGTCGATGCGCTGGCCGATCGCTCGCGCGCCCTCTCGGCCCGCGCGAACGATCTGTCCGCGAGCTTCGCGCGCGTGGGCGACGCGTTCGCGCGCCTCGAGCTCGTCGCGCTCAACGCCGGGCTCGAGGGCGCGCGCTTCGGGGACAGCGCTGGGCACGCGCTCGGCCTCGTCGCCGACGAAGTGCGCAGCCAGGCGACGCGTGGTTCGGAGGCGGCGCGGGAGCTCGCGACGAGCCTCGGTGAAATCGGCGGCGAGCTCGGCCAAGTCGGAGGCAGCCTCGACGTCGCGCGGGAGGCCGCGTCCGAGATCGCGCACGAGGCGGCGCGCATCGGTGGCAGCTCGGCGGACGCGGAGCGCGCGCTCGTCGAGCTCGGCGATCGCCTCAAGAAGACCACCGGCACCGATCCCGAGACCGCGCGCGTGATCGCCGAGGCCGCGGAGCACGCGCGCGCGCTCGTCGCGGCCATCACGGCGCTCAGCGGCAGCGTTCCGAACGCGATCATCGCCGGCGCCCTCCGTCCGGCGCTCGAGCCGCTCCTTCGCTTCTTCGAGGGCGACGAGACGCCGGAAGCCGATTGAGCCCACCCGATGCGCGATCCCGAGCTCACGCGTCTTCTCTTGCAGGAGCTTCACCGGCACCTCGGTGATTTGCGCGCGCGCACGGGCGGCGGAGATGCGTCGTCGCTCGAATCGGCCCGCCGCGTCGCGCACGCGCTCAAGGGCTCCGCGGGTCTCGCCGGAGAGCCCGAGCTCGCGGCCGTCATGCAGCGCCTGGAGCGACGGTTCGGCGCCGGCGACACCGACGCGCTCGCCGACGCCGCGACGAGCATCGAAGCGGCGATCGCGCGCCTCGAAGCCGGCGAGCGCGCCGTGGCGAACGAATGGCCCGTCCCGCCCGCCGATCTGCTCGTGCCGCCGATCGACCCGCTCGTGCGCACGCAGTACCTCGCCGAGATCTCCGACCGTTTGGCGCAAATCGATGAAGCGCTCGCCGATCGCACGTCGACGTCGACGGACGTGGCGCTCGTCCTGTACCGGCACGTCCACACGATGAAGGGCGCCGCGAGCGCCGAGCCGATGGCGTGGTTCTGTCACGGGCTCGAAGAGCGTCTTCGCGGCGGCCACGTGAACGCGGACGGCGCCGCGCGAGCCATCGCGGAGGTGACGTCGCACCGCGCGATCCTGGGCACGTTGCTCGAGGATCCCGAGGCCGCGCTCGCGTCGCTCCGAGGTGCGCCGCTCCCCACGCAAGGCCGTGCGTCGGCGACGCCGGGGCGCCGGGGAACGAGCGGAACGAACGCGCCGGACGAAGCGCGTCGGGATTCCTTTCGCGACGATCTTCGCTCGACCGACGATCAGACGGTCAGGGTCGGCGCAGCGTCGATCGATCGGCTGATCGATCACCTCGGCAGCATTTCGCTGATCCGCGAACGCATGGCCGTCCGGCTCCTCCGCACGGGGGCCCATGCCAAGGCCCTTCGCCGACTGAGGAACGATCTCGTGGAGGCGCTCCGGCTCATCGGTCCACCGCGGCCTTGGGGGGCGCCGGCCGCCGCGCTCCGCCGCATCGAACGCACCGCCCAAACGCTCGCCGATCTGGGCGATCGGAGCGACGTCTCCGCGATCGATCTCGAGACGGGAAACCAATCGCTCAAGGAGCACACGACGACGGCGCGCCGGCTCGTCGCTTCCATGCGGCAGACGCCGATCCGCGGGATGTTCGCGCGCGTGGAGGCCGCGGCGCTGTCGGAGGCGCGGCGAACGGGCCGCCTCGTGACGATCCGCACGACGGGCGGCGAGGAGTCGATCGATCGACGGCTGGCCGAGCGCCTCGTCGAGCCATGCTTGCAACTTGCACGCAACGCGATCGCGCACGGGATCGAGTCGCCCGAAGCACGCGAGGCTCTGGGGAAGCCGCCGATGGCGACGTTGACGTTCGGCGCGCGCCGGCTCGGCAGCCGCCTCGTCATCACGATCGAAGACGACGGCGCCGGCGTCGACGTCAAGGCGGTGCGGGCGCGCGCGGTGGAGTCGGGCATCGTGACGGAGGCGCTCGCGGAGGCCGCCGACGATCAAACGCTCCTCGAGCTCCTCTTCGTGCCCGGCTTCTCGACGCGCGCGCAGAGCCCCGACGTCCTCGCGGGGCGCGGGGTCGGGCTCGACATCACGCTGGCGTCCGTCCAGAAGCTCGGCGGCACGATTCGCCTGTCGAGCCGCCTCGGCGGCGGCTTCCTCGCGCGCCTCGACGTCCCCATCGAGAGCGGCCTCGCGAAGGTCCTTTGGGTGACGGCCGCGGGTTCCCACTACGCCGTCCCCGCCGTCCACGTCCGCGCCATCCGGACGAACGACGGCGCCGACGCCGATCGCGTGCCCCACCTCGCCGCGTGCCTCGAGCCCGGCAGCTCGACGCGCGCCCCGTACGTCATCGACGTCGACGTCGATCTCGACGCCCGCGAGCCGTTCACCGTCGGCGTCGACGCGGTGGACGCCCCCGAAGAGGTCCTCGTGCGTGAGCTCTCGCCCATCCTCCGCGGCATGGGTCCCTTCGGCGGCGCCGTCGTCCGCGGGGACGGCGCGCTCTCGCTCGCCATCGACGTCCCGGCGCTCGCGCCGCGCGTCCGCGCCCTCGTGTTGATCCCCGAATCGCGCTTGTCCGAACGACCTTCGGGGCCTCGTTCGTCGCGATGAGCCCCTCCCGATGAGCACGACTGTGACCGTCGACGACGTGACGCCGGCCGACCTCGACGCCGTGCTCGGCATCGATCTCGAGGCCTTCCACGCGCGCGCCGAAGACGCCCGCGCCCTTCGCGAGACGCAGCTCCGCGAAGAGCTCGCGCGCCCCTTCGCGCGCATCCGCGCCGCCCGCGCGAAGGACGGCGCCGTCGTCGGCTATTGGCTCGCGTGGTTCGTCGTCGACGAGGTCCACCTGCTCAACGTCGCCGTCGCGTCGGCGTCGCGTCGCTCGGGCATCGGCCGCGCGCTCGTGCGCGATCTCGTCGACGAAGCCGTCCGACGTGGCGCGGCGAAGATCCTCCTCGAAGTGCGCCGCTCGAACGTCGCGGCGCGCGCGCTCTACACGTCGCTCGGATTCGAGACCTTCAACGAACGCAAGGGCTACTACGACGACGGCGAAGACGCGGTCGAGATGTGGCTGCACGTGACGCCGCCTTGAGCTCGAGCGCGCCCGTGGTCCTCGCGCCGCTCGGATCGCGCGACGAGCGACTTCGATCCAGGTCGTAGGCCGCGCGCCGCGCGCCGTCTTCCGCTACCTTTCGAAGAGCCATGCGCCACGCCGGACTCCTCGCGCTCGCCATCGTGCTCTCGTCGCAGCTCGCCTCGGCGGCGCCCCCCTCTCAACCCGCGTCCGGCCCGTTCGCGTCCGGTCCGCTCGCCCGCGCCCGCGAGGCCATCGATCGAGGCCAGTACGAAGACGCCGACAAATTCGTGCAAGACGCGCTTCGTTCGCCGCCCCTCAAGGTGCGTGCCGCGTGCTTGCGCGCCGAGCTCCTCGCCGCGCGCGGCAAGCTCGACGAGGCCATCCGCGTCCTCGAAAGCGAAAAGAACGCCAGCGGCCCCGACGCGCGTCGCGTGTGGCTCTTGCTCGGCGAGTACCTGATCCGCGCCGGAAAGCGCGCGGACGCCGATGAGCCGCTCCACCGCGTCGTCGAGGCGTACAACGACGGCTCCGTCACCGACCGCGACGCCGCAGGGCTGGCCGAGGTCGGCCGCGCGGCGTTCTTGCTCCGAAGCCCGAAGGACGCGAACCAGGCCTTCAAGGAGAGCGAGCGCGCGGATCCGAAGCGCGTCGAGACGAAGCTCTGGGCGGCCGAGCTCTTCCTCGACAAATACGACCCTGGACACGCCGCCGAGGAGCTCCGCGAGGCGCTCGACCTCGATCCGAAGAACGCCGACGCGCTCGTCGCCAAGGCCCGCGTGACCCTCGAGCAGACGCTCGACTTCGACGAGGCCGAGGCCCTCGTGGCGAAGGCGCTCGCGGAGAACCCGAAGCACGCCGGCGCGTTCGCCGTGCGCGCCGGCATCGCGCTGCGCGACATGGACACGGCGCGCGCGATGAAGATCGTCGACGAAGGGCTCGCCGCGCGTCCCTTCGATCTGGAGCTCCTGAGCCTCCGGGCCGCGGCGCGTTTCTTGGACGACGATCCCGCGGGCTTCGCGGCCGCCAAGCGCGAGGTCTTCGCGAAAAATCCGCAATATTCGACGTTCTACGAGATCGTCGGCGAATACGCGGAGTGGGAGCACCGCTACGACGACATCGTCGCGATGATGAAGGAGGCCACCCAGGTCGACGCCGACGACGCGAAGGCCTGGGCGAACCTCGGACTCACCCAGCTCCGCAGCGGCGACGAGACGGCGGGCCTCGAGAACCTCCGCAAGGCATGGCGCAAAGACAAGTTCAACGTGCGCGTCTTCAACACGCTGAACCTCTACGAGCGCGACATCCCGAACCAGTACGAGCTCGCCGCCGACGGCATCTTCAAGATTCGCTACGTGAAAGACGAACGCCCGATCATGGAGCGCTACGTCCCGCGCTTGATCGGCGAGGCGTGGGCGTCGATGAAGGCGCGCTATGGGTTCGTGCCTTCGACCCCGGTGCAAATCGAGCTCTATGGCTCGCGCGAGTCGTTCAGCGTCCGGACGAGCGGCCTGCCGAACGTCGGCATCCAGGGCGTGTGCTTCGGGCGCACGGTGGCGGCCATCAGCCCGACGGCCGAGCCGTTCAACTGGGGCAACGTCGTCTGGCACGAGCTCGGTCACGTGTTCGCGATCCAGCTCTCGAAGAACCACGTCCCGCGCTGGTTCACCGAGGGCCTCAGCGAGTACGAGACCATCGCGCGGCGACCCGAGTGGGCGCGCGAGCTCGACCCCGAGCTCTACCGCGCGATCACGACGGGCAAGCTCCCGGGCGCCGTCGACATGAACCGCGCGTTCACGCACGCCGAAGGCCCCGACGACATGACCGTGGCCTATTACGCCTCCAGCCAGATGCTCGTCTGGACCGTGGAGCGGTTCGGCATGCCCCGCGTCGTGCGCGCCCTCGACCTCTGGGGTCGCGGCAAGAAGACGCCCGCGGTCATCCAAGAAGCGTTCGGCGTGACGCCGACGGAATACGACGCCGGATATCGGAGTTGGCAGCTCGCGCGCCTCTCGCGGTACGCGAACCAATACCTGTTTTCACGCAAAGCCAAGGAGCTGGGCGCCGCGCAAAAAGCCGTCAACGACGCCCCGCAAGACGCGTCGGCGCGCGTCGATCTCGCGCTGGCCTTGGCGCACGAACGAAAGCTGGACGAAGCCAAATCGGCCGTCGCCGGTGCGCTCCGGCTCGATCCGAAGCACGCCGACGCGCATTTCGTCGCGGCGCGGATCGCGTTCGGCGAGAAGGACTTCGACGCGGCTCGAAAGCACCTCGAGTCGATGCGCGAGGGCGGCGCCGACGGCTACGTCGTGCAGTCGATGTTGGCCGACGTCGCCGAGGCGAAGAAGGATCTGCCGCGCATCCGTCACCACCTCGAAGCCGCGTACCGGTTCGATCCCAGCAAGAGCGATCCGTTGCGTGGTCTCTTGGAGATCGCCGAGCACGACAAACGCGCGGACGACGCCCTCGACATCCTCCGCAAGCTCGCGGCGCTCGAGCAGCACGACCAGAAAGTGTGGCGCACCTTGCTCGAGCGACTCGTCGAACGGAAGGCCTGGGACGAAGCGCGCCGCGTGGGCGAGAGCGCGATCTTCGTCGACGTCACGGGCGGCCGAACGCACCTCTTTTACGCGCGCGCCCTCGCCGCGCAGAACGCGCACGAAAAGGCCATTTTCGAGGCCGAAAGCGCGCTCCTATGCCCCCTGAAGCCGGCCGACGAGGCCGCGGCGCACGAGCTCCTCGCCACGGAGCTCGCGGCCGTCGGACGCGCCGCCGAAGCGAAGGACCACGCCGCGAAGGCGAAGGCCTCGCGCGAAACGCCGGCGACGAACCCATGACTCCATGACCTCGTGCGCGCGCATCGACCGCTGCCACGAACC
>JBGAHN010000174.1:0-11825 GCA_044226145.1 Labilithrix sp.
CGCTCTCTTTTTCGTCACGGTCGGAATCGGTGCTCTCGTCGCGTGCGGCGGGGGCGACAAAGAACCCCTCACGCCCGACAACGTCGAGAGCGCTCCGCCGGCCGCGCCCGAAGCACCGGCGGCGACCGACGTCGACGCGGCTGCTCCCTCCGAGTCGGCTCCGTCGAACTGACGCGCCCTCGGAAACGAGCTCTCCGAGCGCCCGGGCCCGCCGTGATGCGGCGGCTCGGGCGTTCGTTTTTTGTCTCTCAGAAGGCGCCGAAGCCCGTGAGCACGGCCCCGGAAGGCGCGTCGCCGATCGGGCCCGACGTGCCGAGGCCGAGGTGCGACGCGTCGACGCGCGGGGGCGGCAGGACGGCGATCTCGAAGGGCGGCTTCCACTGCGCGCTGCCCTCGGGATCTTTCAGGTCCCACGTGAGCGCGCCGGCGATCGCGGCACCGGCGACGGAGCCGAGGGCCGGTCCGATGAAGCCACCCTTCGCGTCCGCGTCGACGAACAGGTACGCCGGAAAGACGAGGCATCCGGCGAGCGCGCCCGCGCCGTAGCCGAGCCACATGTACTTCTGCGACTCCCACGACGGCTTGTACGCGAGGCTGAGCGCCCCCGTGCCGAGCATGCCGACGTTGTAGCCGATGAGCCCGGCGACGCTCGCGCCGTCTTTCCAGTCGCGACCGCTGACGGCGATGCCGAGGAACGATCCGCTGATGGCGCCCCACCCGGCGCCGCTCACGACGAAGCCCATGCTGTGGGGATCGGGGCGCGCCAGCTCGCCGAACGCCCAACCGCCGACCCCGCCGATCGTCGCCGCGGCCCACGTCACGCTCGCTTGCGTCTTGAACGTCCAGTCGGAGCCGTCGCCGCGCCCGTATTGCCATTGCGTTCCCGCGATGGCGAGCCCTTCGACCGCGCCGAGCGTCAGGCCCGTCGAAATCGCCGCGGGGACGCCGCGATGGAGCGGACCACCCTGGCTGTCCCAGAGGTAGACGCCGATCGGCATCGCCGCGCCGAACGCGAGCGGCAAGATGACCGCGGGGCCGGGATCGTCGATCTTCGCGAGCGCGTCGATCCACACGCCCGTGCCGATGCCGTAGAGCGTGCTCGTGACGTAGAGGAAGCCCATTTCCCCGGCGCCGCGCTTGTTCGTCGTCGTGCTCGTGGGCGCGTACGGCTGCTGGGGATACGGCTGTTGCTGCGGATACCCTTGCTGCGGGTAAGTCTGCGGAGGGTAGGGCTGCTGCGGATAGGGTTGTTGCTGCGGATAGGTCTGCTGTTGCTGCGGATAGGTCTGCTGCGGGTAAGGCTGAGCCTGCGGATAGGGTTGCTGCTGCGGGTAAGTCTGCGGAGGGTAGGGCTGCTGCGGGTAGGTCTGCGCCGCCGCTTGCCCCGGCAAGCACGTCCAAGCCAATGAAGAGAGGAGTGCATAAGCGAAACGGTGTTTCATGAGCACCGTCGAGCCTACTCCGCCTCGGTGCCGCTGCCTGAGCTTTTCGCTCGGAAATGGCGCCGAAAGTGGCCTCCCCCGCGTCCGGGTGCGCAGGCCCGAAAGAAGGGGTTCGCCGAGCGTTCGACGAAGCCGGCGCGTACGATGCGTGCGCGGCGTTTGACTTTCGCCGTGTCCGACGTTAGGCCCACGGACGGAGATGCTTACGGCCGCGCCCACCCCCGTGATTCCGCCGACGTTTTTCGCCGAGACCGTGTCTCACGTCCACCACTGGACGGGCTCGCTCATGAGCCTCCGGTGTTCGCGGAACGGGGCGTTTCGCTTCGAGGCCGGGCATTTCGCGATGGTCGGCCTCATGGTCGACGGCAAGCCGCTCGTCCGCGCGTACTCGATGGCGAGCGCGCCGTGGGACGAGGAGCTCGAGTTCTACTCGATCAAGATGCCGAACGGCCCGCTGACGAGCCGCCTGCAGCACGTCAAGGTGGGCGACACGATCCTCGTCGGCAAGAAGGCGACGGGCACGCTCATCGTCCAGAACCTCGAGCCGGGCGGCACGCTGTGGCTGCTCGCGACGGGCACCGGGCTCGCGCCGTTCATGAGCATCCTCCGCACGCCGGAGACGTACGAGCGCTACGACCGCATCATCCTGAGCCACACCGTCCGGCAGGTGGCCGATCTGGCCTACCGCGACGTCATCGAGGGGCTCTCGAAGCACGAGGTCCTCGGCGAGTTCGTCGGCGACAAGCTCACCTACCACCCGGCCGTCACGCGCGAGCCGTTCCCCGTCTGCCAGCGCATCACCACGCTCGTCGAGAGCGGCAGCATCTTCCGTGATCTCGGCGTGCCGGAGCTCCACCCGGATCGCGATCGCGTGATGATCTGCGGCAGCGAAGCGATGAATGCAGACTGCAAGAAAATGCTCGAAGATCGCGGATTCGTCGAGGGATCGACGGGCGAGCGCGGGACGTACGTCCTCGAAAAAGCGTTCGTGACGAAGTAGGAACCTGCCTCGGTAGGCGCCCGTCGAGCTCCCGTCGAACGCGGGCCGATCCAAGTGCGCGATCGTTTTTTCGGCGGAATCGAGGTAGCCTCGCCGGGCTTGGCCCTTCGATTCTCTTCCCCGAAATTCGTGCCCCCGTCGTTCGCGTTCTTCGTGCTCGGCTCGCTGTCGGCCGCGCTCGCCGTGACCACGGCCGGCTGCGGCCCGAAGGAGTGCGCGTTCCGCAGCACCATCAACGAGCCCGAGAACCTCTCGATGCGCAAGTCCCTCCTGCGCAAGGGGATGGGCGACTTCTGCGATCAGGTGCGAAAGCGCAACACGCCGCTCCGCCTCTCGGCCGACTCGCCGATCATCGGTCGCTTCTACCCCACGCAGTGCAGCGTGCCCGAGGGCGACGACTTGCAGCTCTCGTTCTCCGGCTTCGGCTACGCGTACACGAACGTCACGCAGAAGATGACGTTCACGATGAGCGCGTCGGCGCTCTACCGCTACGACTTCCTCATCAGCGAGGGCGATCGTTGCGACATCTACGCGTACTTCCGGCCCTCGCGGATCGACGCGAGCAACTTCCAGGTGCACCGCATCGAGGGCACCCTCGCGTCGACGTTCAACGGCATGACGTCGATGGGCGACAACTTTGGCCGGCAGCTCGTCGGACAGAAGCTCCAGGACGGGTTCACGGTCATCCACTCGGCCGACACCGGCAACGACGAGTTCTCGCTCGGGATCTTGCCCGTGGGGCGCAAGCCCTTCCACCCGTACCAGGTGCAAGACGACGGACGCATCACGTACGAGAACGAGCGCGTCGAGGTGCACCAGAACCAGCGCGACTTCGTCGGTCCGATTTCCGTCGAGGACGAAGGCCGCGCGCTGTTCATCTCGGCGAAGGTCGACGGCGCGCAGGCGATCGACGTCCTCGTCCTGCGCAAAGCCGAGGCCGACGCCTCGCTCGGCTACTACTACGAGTACCCGCAGGTCGGCCCGCTCGCGGGTGCGCCCATCGCCGGCGACGTGCTCCAGGCCGGCACGGAGCTGCGTCGAACGATTCCCGTGACGCCGGGAATGTACTACGTGGTGTTCGACAACAGCGCGAGCGCCGGGCAGGTCTCTCCGCCGGCGAACGTGCTCGACGATCGCGCGGCAGTCGTCAACTACCTCGTCCAGATCGGCGACGCCTCGTGAGGCCTTCGTGACCAAGGGATCGATGTGACCGACGTGACCAAGGAAGACGATCCGGAGAGCCCGGCAGACGCCGACGCGAAGGCCGAAGCAGAGAGCGTGGCGGCCGCCGACGCGAAGGCCGAAGCGCAGAGTGAGCGTCCGGAGGCCCGTCGCGCGGCGGACGGCGCCGCGTCGCCCGCGCACAAGCCGATGCTCCGGAGCGTGTACTACGTCCTGTGGTTCTTCGTCGTTCCGCTCGTGCTCGCGTGGACCATCGTTTGGGCGCTCACGCCTCCGAGCGGCGTCGATCGCGAAGGCTTCTTCGGCTGGGTCCAGAGCTGGGTGCGTGAGCAGCCCGTTCCGGCGACGATCCTCGCGTTCACCGCGGTCGGCCTCGCGCTCTGGGCGGTCCGCTACCGGTTGCCGCTCGCGTTCCACGCGTACCCGCCGCTCCGGTCGGATCTCCCGAAGTCCGCACGTAGCTCGTTCGAGCGCGCGCGCCTCCTGCTCGAAGAAGCCGAGGCGATCCTCGACAAGCACGGCGACTCCATCGCGCGCGATCTGTCGAAGACGCACCGCGAGAAGCTGGCCGCCGATCTCGACGCGCTCGAAGACGCCATGGAGCGCGAGCCGTTCGACGAAGAGATCTTCCTCGACGCCTTCGTCAAGGCCGAAGGGGAGGTCGACGTGCGGCTCAGCCGGTGGCGCAAGAGCGAGATGCGCGAGTACGCCGAGTCGATCGTCGTCGCCGTGCTCGTCGCGCTCGGGCTCCGCGTCACCGTGATCGAGGCGTTCAAGATCCCGAGCGGCTCGATGATCCCGACCTTGCAAATCGGCGATCACATCTTCGTCAACAAGTTCATCTACGGGCCCGCCATCCCGCTGTCGCAGTCGCGCCTCTGGACGAACATGCCGCCCCACCGCGGCGACGTCGTCGTCTTCGCGAACCCGCAGAAGCCCGAAGAGGACTACATCAAGCGCGTCATCGCGATCCCCGGCGACAAGCTCGAGGCCGAGAGCGGCCACCCCGTCATCAACGGGTGGCGCGTGCCGAGCTGCCACGCGGGCACCTACCGATTCACGGAGGCCGAGCCCGGCGAGATCCAGGCGTACGAGCACGACGGCGAGCTCTTCGTCGAGTTCCTCGAAGACGAGGCGTACCTCACGCTCTACGACAACGCGTCGATGGACAGCGGGCACGAGGGGCCGTTCTTCGTCAAACCCGGGGAAATCTGGGCGATGGGCGACAACCGCAACAACAGCAGCGACTCGCGCAAATGGTGGGGCGGTCGCGGCGGCGGCGTCCCGTTCGCGAACATCCGCGGCCGCGCGCTCGTCGTGTGGCTGACGCTCGGCGGGACGTTCGACGCCTCGCGCATCTTCGCGCCGGTCATGGGGAGACCGCCGGCGCACGGGCCCTTCGGCCACCTGCCTGCGTCGATGCAGCGGCTCGAGCCGGAGATCGAGCGGTGCTTGCGCGAGCGCCCGCCGCTCGACCAGACGCGTCCGCCGCCTGGAGAAGGGACGATCCGATGAAACGCGCGCGTGCGATGCGAACCGGTGGGAGCGTGACGGCGTTCGCCCTCGTCGCGGCGAGCGTCGCGGTCGGCGTCGCGATGGGCATCGCGGGATGCGGCGCGGCGCAGAAGGCCGCCAAGCAAGATCCGATGTCGTGCGAGCGCGATCCGAAATGCGACAAGAAGCGGAGCGGCGCCGTGGATTGCTCGCGTCAGTGCGTCGACGATCCGGCGTGCATGGAACGCTGCGAGCAGGTCCAGCAGCCCACGGGTGGCCTCGGTCACTGAGGCTCGGTCGCCGGGCCGCGCGAATCAGGGTGCGGCGTGGGCGTGTGCCCGGGCTTGGCGGTTCCTCTTCGTGAACCGGTCGAGCGCCAGGTAGACGACCGGCGTCGTGAAGAGCGTGAGCGCCTGCGAGAACAGGAGCCCGCCCACGATCGCGATGCCGAGCGGCTTGCGGAACTCGGAGCCGATCCCCGTGCCGATGGCGAGCGGGATGGCCCCGAAGAGCGCCGCGAACGTCGTCATGAGGATCGGGCGGAAGCGCTGGAGGCACGCCTTGACGATGGCTCGTTCGGGCGAGAGCCCTTCGTCGCGCTCGGCTTCGATGGCGAAGTCGATCATCATGATGGCGTTCTTCTTCACGATGCCGATGAGCAAGATGATGCCGATGAGGGCCATGACGCTCAGATCGACGCCGAACGCGAGCAGCGCGAGCAAGGCCCCGACGCCGGCCGAGGGCAAGGTCGACAAGATCGTGATGGGGTGGATCGTGCTCTCGTAGAGCATGCCGAGCACGATGTAGACGGTGACGAGCGCGGCGAGTACGAGGTAGGGCTCGCTCGACAGCGAGTCCTTGAAGGCCTGCGCGGTGCCGCTGAAATCGGCGCGGATCGACGCGGGCATGCCGATGCCGAGCTCCGCGCGCCGCACCGCCGCGACGGCCTGTCCGAGGGAGACGTTCGGCGCGAGGTTGAACGAGATCGTCGTCGACGGGAACTGTCCTTGGTGGGCGATCGACAGCGCCGTGGCGCCGATGCGCGTCGTGATCAGCCCTTGGAGCGGGACGAGGCCGCCGTCCGCCGCGCGCACGTAGAGATCGTCGACGGCGTCGATCGTCCCGGCGAGCGCGGGCTTCATCTCGAGCACGACGCGGTACTGGTTCATCGACGCGAACGTGGTGGCGACCTGGCGCTGGCCGAACGCGTCGTAGAGCGCGCCGTCGACGTCTTGCATGGGGACGCCGAGGCGGGAGGCCGAGTCGCGGTCGACCTCGAGTTGGAGCGAGAGCCCGGCGTCTTGTTGGTCGGTGTTCACGTCCTTGAGCTCGGGGAGCTTCCGGAGGGCCTCGAGCAACCTCGGCGCCCAGGTGCGGAGCTCCTCGAGATCGGCGTCCTGGAGCGTGTATTGGTACTGCGCGTTCGTCCCGCGGCCGCCCACGCGGATGTCCTGCGCGACCTGGAGGAAGACGCGGATGCCCTCGATTTGCGCGAATTTCGGCCGAAGGCGCTGGATGATCGCGTTCGCCGAGGCGCGCTTGCCGCTCTTGAGCTCGAGGAACATGAAGCCCGCGTTCGTCGAACCGCCGCCGGGGCCGCCGCCCATGAACGCCACGGCGTGCGCGACGTCCGGATCCGACTCGGCCACCGCGAGCACGGCGCGCTGCCGCTCCTTCATCGCCGAAAACGAGATGTCCTGCGGCGCCTGCGTCCCGCCGCGCAGCGAGCCGATGTCTTGATCCGGGAAGAGCCCTTTCGGCACGTACACGTACAGGCCGACCGTCAGGCCCACGGTGAGGAGCGTGATCGCGAGGACGACGCGTCGGAAGCGCAGGACGAAGACGAGCGCGCGCTCGTAGCCCGTTTGGACGGCGTCGAACGCGCGTTCGGTCGCGCGGGAGAGGCGGTTCGGCGCCTTCGTCGGGCGACCGAGCAAGTGCGCGCACATCGCCGGCGTGAGCGTCAGCGAGATGAGCGCCGACATCGCGATCGCCACGGCGAGCGTCACCGCGAACTCGCGGAAAATTCGGCCGACGATGCCGCCCATGAGCAAGATCGGCAAGAAGACCGCGAGGAGCGACACCGTGATCGAGACGATCGTGAAGCCGATTTGCTTCGCGCCGTCGAGCGCCGCCTGGAGCGGAGGCTTGCCCATCTCGAGGTGCCGCGCGACGTTCTCCGTGACGACGATGGCGTCGTCGACGACGAAGCCCGTGGCGATCGTGAGCGCCATGAGCGACAGGTTGTCGAGGCTGTAGTCGAGCAGGTACATGACGCCGAACGTCCCGACGAGCGAGAGGGGGACGGCGACGGCGGGGATGACCGTGGCGCGCAGCGAGCGCAGGAACGCGAAGACCACGAGCACGACGAGCACGAGGCTGACGACGAGCGTGAGCTCCACGTCGTCGACGGACGCGCGGATGCTCTGCGTGCGGTCGAGCGTGACCTCGACGTGGATCGCCGGCGAAATGGAGGACGTCAGCTCGGGCAGGAGGTTCTTGATGCGCTCGTTCGTCTCGAGGATGTTCGCCCCCGGCTCCCGACGGATGATGATCAGGATGGCGGGCTTGCCGTTCGACCACGCGGCGACGCGCTCGTTTTCGACCGAGTCGTCGACGTCGGCGACGTCGCCCAAGCGGATCGTCGCATCCCCCGACGAGCCGATGAGGATCGACCGGAACGCGTCGGCGCCGCGGAGCTGGTCGTTGGCGCCGATCGCGAACGCCGTCGCGTCGCCGGACAAGACGCCTTTCGGTGAATGCGCCGTCGCTCGGCCGATCGCGTTGCGCACGTCCGCCATCGTGAGACCGACGCCCGCGAGCGCGCGCGGATCCACGCGGACGCGGACGGCCGGCTGCTGCGCGCCGCCGACCGTGACCTGACCCACGCCCTCCACGCGCGAGATGCGTTGCGCGAGGATCGTCGTGACCGCGTCGGCGACGGGGCCGGTCGCGATCGTGTCGCTCGTCACGGCGAGGATCATGATCGCCGAGTCGGACGGGTTGACCTTCCGGTAGATCGGCAGGTTCGGCAGGTTCGGCGGGAGCTCGCCGCCCGCGGCGTTGATCGCGGCCTGGACGTCGCGCGCCGCGCTCTCCACGTTGCGGTCGAGATCGAACTGGAGCGTGATGCTCGTCGATCCGAGCGAGCTCGACGAGGTGATCTCGGTCACGCCCGCGATGCGCCCGAACCGTCGCTCGAGCGGCGTCGCCACCGCGGACGCCATCGTCTCGGGGCTCGCACCGGGCAAGCTCGCCGAGACGACGATCGTGGGGTAGTCGACGCGGGGCAGCGGCGCGACCGGCAAGAACCGGAACGCGACGAGCCCCGCCAGAAACAGCGCCGCGGCGAGCAGCCCCGTCGCGATGGGGCGACGGACGAACGGCGCCGAGATGCTCACGCGCGCTCCGTCTCGTACGGTGCGCCGTCGGGCGTCCTCCGGCGCTTGTTCGCGACCCACCGCCCGATGCGGTCCATGTAGAGGTAGATGACGGGTGTCGTGTAGAGCGTCAGCACCTGCGAGACGATGAGGCCGCCGACGATCGTGATGCCGAGCGGCCGCCGCAGCTCCGCGCCCGTCCCGGTGCCGATCGCGAGCGGGACGCCGCCGAAGAGCGCGGCCATCGTCGTCATCATGATCGGCCGGAAGCGCAGGAGGCACGCCTTGTGGATGGCCTCGAGAGGCTCGAGCTTCTCACCGCGCTCGGCCTCGATGGCGAAGTCGATCATCATGATGGCGTTCTTCTTCACGATTCCGATGAGCAAGACGATGCCGATGAGCGCGATGACCGTGAACTCCGTCCGCGCCAGCAAGAGCGCGAGCAGCGCGCCGATGCCGGCCGAGGGGAGCGTCGACAGGATCGTGATCGGGTGGATCAAGCTCTCGTAGAGCACGCCGAGCACGATGTAGACGGTCACGATCGCCGCCAAAATCAGCACCGGTTCGCTCGCGAGCGAGTCGCGGAAGGCCTGCGCCGTCCCCTGGAAGTCGCCGTGGATCCCCGGCGGCAGATCGAGCTCGCGGAGCACCTCGTGGATGGCTTCGACCGCGTCGCCGAGCGAGTGCCCCGCGCCCGTGTCGAACGAGATCGTGACGGACGAAAACTGCCCCTGCCGGTGGATCGCGAGCGGCGCGAGCGCCTCTTGCATGTGCACGAACGTCGACAGCGGCACCTGCACGCCGGTGTTCGACGTGACGTAGAGCAGGCGCAGGGCGTCGGGGTTCTTCTGGAACTCGGGCTTCACCTCGAGCACGACGCGGTAGAGGTTGAGCTGCGTGAAGATCGTCGACACCTGGCGCTGTCCGAACGCGTCGTAGAGCACGTCGTCGATGGCCTGCGTCGAGACGCCGAGGCGCGTGGCCGTGTCGCGGTCGATCGTGAGCACCACGCCGAGGCCTTCGGCGCCGAGATCGCTCGTCACGTCGCGGAGCTCCGGGCGCGCCGCGAGCTTCGCGAGGATGCGCGGCGCCCACGCGGCCAGCTCCTCGGCGTGCGCGTCCTCGAGCGTGTATTGGTAAGGCGTACGGCTCGCGCGCGTGTCGATCTGGAGGTCTTGGACGGATTGGATGAACGTCGTCATCCCGGTGACGCTCGCCAGCTTCGGCCGGAGCCGCGCGCCGATGACATCCGCCGAGTCGCGCTCGCTCCGCTTCTTCAACGTGATGGAGAGCCGCCCCGTGTTGGCCGTGGTGTTCGTCGCGTCCGCGCCGATGAACGACGCGACGCTCTCGACGCCCGGATCCTCGAGGACGACGTCGGCGACCTCCTGCTGGAGCGTCATCATCCGCGCGAACGACACGTCGGCCGGCCCCTCCGTGACCGCGAGTAGGAGCCCCGTGTCCTCGGTCGGGAAGAACCCCTTCGGCACGAACCACGCGAGCACGCCCGTGAGCGCGACGGTGCCCATCGTCACGAGCAGCGTCGTCCTCGTGTGCGACAAGACCCAGCGGAGACCGCGGTCGTAGATCGCGAGCATACCATCGAACACGCGCTCGGAGAGCCGGTAGAAGCGGCCTCGGGGCGCGTCCTTCGCGTGCGGCTTCAAGAGGTGCGCGCACATCATCGCGGTGAGCGTCAACGACAGCGCCGCCGAGACGATGATCGACGCCGCGAGCGTGACGGCGAACTCGCGGAAGAGCCGGCCGATGATGCCCGTCATGAACAGGAGCGGGATGAGCACCGCGACGAGCGACACCGTGAGCGACACGATCGTGAAGCCGATCTCCTTCGAGCCCTCGAGCGCGGCCTGCATGGGGCTCTTGCCCTGCTCGATGTGCCGCTCGATGTTCTCGATCATCACGATGGCGTCGTCGACGACGAAGCCGGTGGCGATCGTGAGCGCCATGAGCGACAGGTTGTTCAGGCTGTAGCCGAGCAGGTACATGATCCCGAACGTGCCGACGAGCGACAGCGGCACGGCGACGCTCGGGATGATCGTGGCGCGCACGTTGCGGAGGAACGCGAAGATCACGAGGACGACGAGGACGATCGTGACGACGAGCGTGAACTGGACGTCGTCGACCGACGCGCGGACGGTCTCGGTCCGGTCGCTCAGGATCTTCACCTCGATGCTCTGCGGGAGCGACGCGCGGAGCTGCGGCAAGAGCGCCTTGACCCGGTCGGCGACCTCGATGACGTTCGCGCCGGGCTGCCGCTGGACGTTGAGGATGATCGCGCGCTCGCCGTTCGCCCACGCGGCGAGCTGCGCGTTCTCGACGCCGTCGATGACGTCCGCGACGTCGCCGAGGCGCACGATGGCGCCGCTCCGATGCGCCACGATCGTCGGCCGGAACGCCTCCGCGGTGCGGAGCTGGTCGTTCGTGTCGATCGTGTACTCCTGCCGCCGACCGCTGACGCTGCCCTTCGCCTGGTTGATGTTCGCCGCGACGATGGCGGCGCGCAGATCTTCGAGCGACAGGTTCGTGCCCGCGAGCGCCGCGGGGTCGACCTGGATGCGCACGGCCGGTTTCTGGCTGCCGTTGAGCGTCACGATGCCGACGCCGGAGACCTGCGAGATCTTCTGCGCGAGGACCGAGTCGGCCGTGTCGTTGACGAGGGTGAGCGGCAGCGACTTCGACGACACGGACAACGTCAGCACGGGCGCGTCCGCCGGGTTGCTCTTGCTGTACGTCGGCGGCGTCGGCAAGGTCGGTGGGAGCAGGTTCGACGCCGCGTTGATGGCGGCCTGCACGTCTTGCTCGGCGGCGTCGATGTCGCGATCGAGCACGAATTGCAGGGTGATCTGCGAATTCCCGTAGCTCGAGATGCTCGTCATCTGCGCGAGCGAGGGCATCTGTCCGAGCTGGCGCTCGAGCGGCGTCGTGACGGACTCGGCCATCGTCTCGGCGCTCGCGCCGGGCAAGTACGTCGAGACGACGATGGTCGGGTAGTCGACCTGCGGGAGCGCGGCGACCGAGAGCTGGCGGTAGGCGACGATGCCGGCCAGGAACAAGCCGATCATGAGCAACGTCGTCGCGACCGGACGACGGATGAACGGCTCGGAGATGTTCACGGCGTTCCCTTGGAAGAGCGGCGCGGCGCGATCTTCGCCCCTGGTTTGAGCTGGTTTTGCCCATCGGAGACGAACGTTTCGCCCGCCTCGGCGCCGGATTCGATCACGGCGAGATCGCCCTGGATGCGGGCGACGAGCGGCCTCACCGCGACGACGTCGTCTTGCCCGACGACGTACCCGAACGTCCCCTGTG
>JBGAHN010000175.1:0-11626 GCA_044226145.1 Labilithrix sp.
ACGCGATGGATGAACGTCGTGCTCACCGATTGGCTCTGCGCGCGCCCGGTCTGGCAGCACCTCGGCAAGTACCGCGCGCACCACCTCGTGCACCACACGAAGACCGGCACCGATCGCGATCCGGACATCACGCTCCACGCCGGCTACCCCGTCTCGCGCGGATCCCTGGCGCGGAAGTTTGCCCGCGATCTCGTCGGCATCACGGGGTTGAAGTTGATGCTCGGCCTCGTGCTCATGGACGCGGGCCTCTTCCGCTGGACGGTCGCGAACGATCTGCACAAGCTCCCGCAAGAGGGGCGCCGTTTCTGGGACTACCCGGTGACCTTCGTTCGAAACGCCGCCGGCATGCTGATCACGAACGCGATCCTCTTCGGCATCCTCGCAGCGACGGGGCACGCGTGGCTCTATGGGCTTTGGGTCCTCGCGTACGTCACGCCGTTCCCGTTGTTCGTTCGCATCCGGTCCATCGCCGAGCACGGGATGCTCCAGCGCGTGACGGATCCGCTTCGGAACACGCGCACGACGCGGGCCGGTTGGCTCGCGCGCTCGACCGTCGCGCCGGTGAACGTGAACTACCACCTCGAGCACCACGCGATGGCGTCCGTCCCTTACTACCGGCTGCCGCGCATGCACCGCATGCTCCGCGAACGCGGGATCGTGCCCACGCCCCCGACCTACCGCGAGGTCCTCGCCCTCGCGTCGCGCGTTTCGGGCTGACCCCGGCGCCCCTCGGCGCGATCCGGTTGCACGGCCTCACCGTTCCTTTCCACCCGTGCTGTTCGCCCGCGGTCGGCGTCCGCCAAGGCCCAGCTCGCGTGCGGTCGGGCGTGGACTTTTGCGTCTTCGCGCCTCTTGCCGCGCCGGCCCTGGGAGGGTAGATGCCTCAGCCGCTCGAGAGGCGATGCGTCCACGCTCGATGGGCGCCGGCCGTTAGCAACTTGACGAGACGCCTTCGACCTACCTGAATTATCTCGAAATATTCGAAGCTTACAAGTTTTTCTCTTCAAGCATGATGCTTGCATAAGTCGCCGGACCACGCCGCCCTCGGGCGTTTTTCGCGGTGCGCGGTTTTCGGTTTTCGTCGTCCATCGTCGTTTTGCGGAGCCCCTGAAATGAAGCGTCGTACGTCTCTTCTCCTGGTCGGTCTCTCGTTGACCAGCGCCTCGGTTGCCTTTGCCGCCCCGTCGGCTCGCAAGCCCGTACGCGTGGCCCAGGGGGCTTCCGCTCCCGCGCCGGAAGGCACGCCGTCGACGGCTCCCGCCGACCCTGCCGCGCCGGCCGATCCGGCGGCTCCGGGCGCCCCGACCACGCCGGCCCCGAGCAGCACGACGACGACCACGACGCCTCCTCCGGCCGGAGCGCCGGCCGACACGAACGCGGCGGGCGGCACCTCGCCGGAAGCCGCGCCCGCCACGGCTCCGGAAGCCGCGCCGGCGACCGCGCCGTC
Source organism: Labilithrix sp. (assembly GCA_044226145.1). GTDB lineage: Bacteria > Myxococcota_A > Polyangia > Polyangiales > Polyangiaceae > Labilithrix. Next base: position 1,448 of record JBGAHN010000175.1, read on the forward strand.
GTCGGGAACGGGCTTCTCGTTCGGCGCCTCGACGAACAACCCGCCGGGCGCCGATCAGCCGCAGGAGTCGGAGCCCGCGCCCGAAGCGCCGCCGAAGCCGCGTCCCTGGGCGGGAACCTCGATCTTCGGCATGACGGACATGTCGACGTCGACCGTCTTCCGCGGTCAGCAGCAGTACGACAACCCGACGGCGTCGGGCTCTCTCTACCTCCTGCCGCGTTACAACCTCAGCGACTCGTTCCAGCTCCGTGGTCGCTTGATCTTCAACTACGAGTACACGAACTCGGACGACACCGTCTCGCGCAACGAGCCGCGCTTCGGCGACGCGACGTTGATGCTGTACTACAAGAAGATCCCGACGGTCCTCGACTTCAAGCCGATGGTCGCGCTGAGCGTGGCCGCGCCGACGTCGCCGGAGTCGCGCGCCCGCACGATGATCGCGAACCCGGGTCTGCTCTTCCAGGCCTCGCGCATGTTCGAGAAGGTCCTCGGCTCCGACCTCCTCCTCCTCCTGACGGCCGGTTATTCGCACCCGATCTACGAGAGCCAGACGCCCGAAGTTCGTGGCGCGTACCCGTACAGCCCGGCGTGCATCGGCGGCGGCACCGACTGCGTGCGGCAGCTCAGCGGCCGCTACAATGCGTCGGACATCCTCACGTACGGCGCCCTGATCGCGCCGACGTGGGGGAAGGTGACGCCCGCGCTCTACTACCTCGGCTCGAGCCAGTGGGCCTACCAGGGCAAGCAGAACGTCACCACGCCCGAGGGCTACGCGGTCACGACGCCCGACGGCTTCAATTCGACGAACCTCCGCCAGCAGCACTACTTCAGCGCGTGGGTCGACTACGAGTTCAACACCTGGCTGACGGGCGAAATCGGTTACTACATGTCGCGCGCGGCGCTGACGGAGGCCGGCAAGTACGGCAACCCGTTCTTCGATCGCTACCAGGACACGCGCGTCTACCTCGGCGCGAACATCGCGGTCGACAACCTCGTCCAAGAGATCATGGGCGCTGGCGAAGGTGCGGCGGGTATCCCGCGTGCGCAGAACACGCGCCGCCCGATGTGGTCTTTCTGAGAGCAGGGCTCCTCGGCGCGCTCCTCGAAGGAGGAACGCGCCTCGCGATCCTCGAAGGAGGACGCGCTTCGCGATCCTCGAAGGAGGAAACGCGCTTCGGCGTGCGGGCGTAAGTGCGCTTACGTCCGCTCGCTGCGCGCTCCTCGCAGGAGGGTTCTTCGGCGGCGGACGAGGACGCGGAAGGATGCGGCGAGGGGGGAGACGACGAGCGAGAGCACGTTGGGCGCGTGGTTCGCGTCGGCGAGCGGCAGACCGACTCGCGGCGGACGCATCCCCTGCGAGAGGATCACGGTCCCGAAGAGTGTGTCCCACGTCGCGAGCGCCGAGCCGTAGTTGCCGAAGCGTCGCGAATCGCGTGCATGATGCAATTGATGCTGGGCGGGGCTGACGAGCCAGCGCTCGAGCCACGGCGGGAACGTGAGCCACGCGTGCGAGTGGCGAAGGTTGGCGCCGACGGCCGTCCACACGAACCCGAGCGCGTCGACGCCGAGGATCTCGAAGGCCCGCAATCGACCGGGGAACGCCCACATGAAGAGCCCCGTCACGACGCCTGCGACGAGCGCGCCGCGCCATTGGTTGAAGAGGCTCTCGATCGGATGAACGCGGTAGAGCGTGAGCGGCGTGAGGACCTCGGCCGAGTGGTGCACCTTGTGCAGCTCCCACAGCGCCGGCACGCGGTGCATGAGCCGGTGCACGACGTAACGTGAGAAGTCGTCGGCGAGGAACAAGGCGAGCGAGAACGCCACGAAGAGCGGCGCGCGCTCCGAGAACGGGGGCATCGGTGTGTTGCCGAACACGTCGCGCGCCCGTCCGCAAATCGTGAGGGCGATGCCGATGACGGAGATGCGCAGCGGCAAGCCGAGCAAGACCTGGATGGGGCCGCGCACGACGAGCCACACCGCGTCGAGTCGCGCGGAGCGATGCCGGAAGAGACCGACGGGGAACAGGTAGCGGACGAGCGACGTTTTCGGAGCCGGGCCGGCGGGTGTGGACCATCTCCACGCGACGGCGGCGAGGAGCAACGACGTCGCCACGAACGGCGCGTACACGCGGTGGTTCGGGCCGAGGAGCTCGGCGACGGGTTCACGCCAGGCGTCGCGAAAATCGGGGAGCATGCCCGCGCCCGAGCCTTCAGTCGTTGTCGCCTTCGACGCGCGCGGGGAGCTCGAGGTTCAGGACGGTGACGATCTCGGTGCGGAGGTGATCGCCGAGCTTGCTCACGGCCGCGTGCAGCGCCTGGGCTTGGGCGCTCTTCGTGGCGAGCCTGACCTCGAGCTGTCCGTCGGGGATCGCGGCGAGGGCGGCGTCGATCTCGTCGAGCGCGCCTTGCACGTCCGTCGCGGCTTGGCCGGCGCCGAGCCCGACGAGCAAGTCGTCGAAGCCGAGGCCCGCGTGACCTTCGCCGCAGCCGAAGAAAATATCGCGAAAACCGGCGAAATTCGCGGTGAGGTGGGCCTTGCCGAGCTTCGAGTAAGGAGCCTCGGCCTCCGTCGCACAATCTTGCGCGCAGCCGCCCTTGAGCCCGAGCGGCCGTCCGAGCTTCGCGTCTTTGAGATCGAGGTCGACGTAGAAGAGCGCGTCCGTGACCGAGTTGAGCGCGACCTGTTCGGAGCCGAAGTGGCGGCTGCCTTTCCCCGCGGTCGCGAGCTCTCCGAGGAAGTTCCCTCCCGAGGCGTCCCATCGCTGGACGACGTCGGACAGCCGCGCCGCGACGTCGTCCGCCACGATCGCCGCGTACTTGGCCCGTCGTCGCGCCCGTTCCTCCGCGCCGACGCCGTCCCAGAGCCCCTCCGCGTTGATGGCGGCGTTCGGAAGGCACGCGTTCGGTCCGTCGTGGAAGAGCAGGTACTCGAGCGCGTAGAGCCCGCGCGCGCTGACGAGCCCTTTCGCGGGAAAGTCGTCGCTCTCGTAGCTCCGATCGACGAGTGTTTCATCGATGAGGCACCGGCTCGAGTTCGGCCACGAATAGACGAGATCGCGGAGCCCGGCGCCGCCCGGGGCGGTCTTCGGTCCGAACGGTCCGAATTGCAGGAGCTCGACGCGCTCGTAGTCGGGCATCGCCGCCGCGAAGGCGCTCCGTGCCGTGGCGAGTGAGGTCTCCGTCGGCGCGTCGGCGTACGCCCGAACGGCCACGGCGAGCGCGCCGGTCGCCTCCGAGGCACGCCGGTAGCCGTCGAGCGCGCACTGCGCGATCTGCGCGAGGAGATCGCTCCGCGTGAACGGGCCAGCGTCCGACACCAAGGTCGTCGGATCGCTGCTCTTCGTCGGCGTACGCGCCGCGCCGTCGTCGCACGCCGCGATCGACGCCAGCGCGTACACGCCCGCGCCGGTCAGCGTCGCGACCAGGAGCGAGCGAAATCGAGGAGAGAGAAGCATGCGCCGTTCTTACTACACGGTACGCGGCCGCGAGAACGACCCAGGTTGGATCGCTCCGCGCGCCGTTCGTGTCGGTTCGTCGAAGGAGCGCTACTGCTTGCGGCCGCGCATCTCGACGCCGGTCGCCGTGAATTCGACGGTGTCGACCGAGCCGTCCGCGTTCTTGTTGTCGAACGTCGCGCCCTCTTCTTCGAGGTGCGCGACTTCCGTCGCCGAGAGCGTCGACACCTTCGTCACGCCTTCCATGCGGACACGCGCGCCGCGCGAGTTGAGCGGGACGAAGAACTTGTAGTTCTTGAAGCGAACCGTGATCGAGGCTCCGCTGCGGTCTTCCTCGGGGCGGACGTCCATCCAGCACCCGCGCGCCTGGCAGGCCTGACGCACGACGCCCGACGTGATGATCTTCTGCTTCGCGAACGCCTTCGGATCCGCGATCACCGCCGCGAAGTCGACCTCGGGGCTCTCGCCGAGCGCCGCTCCGAAGAGCTCGAAAGGCTCTTCCTCTTGCGGCGCGTCCGTGTTCTCGTCCGGCGTCGAAGGCTCGGAGGGGACGGTGGTCGGCGTGCCGTTCTGCGAATCGGCCGGCTTCGGAGATTCGGGATCCGAGCTGCACGCGACGAGCCCGGCGGCGCAGGCGACGAGGAAGTGCGAAATCTTCATGGCCGCGTTCATGACACTTGTGAATATGATTTTCAAGATCGAATGTACCAAGATCCGTTGCTAGTACGGGTCGAACGCCGCTCGTCGGCGATGGAGCGCACGCCAATGACGCGATATTTCGAGCTTTTTGGTGGGATCGCAGGCAGCGCGGTCGCGGCAGGGTGGCTGATCGTCGCGGGCGTCTCGTGCGGTACGTCCGACGCGTCGGAAGGCACGCCTGCGCCCGGCGCCGACGGAGGCGTCGTCGCCGAAGCCGGCTCCGTCGTGGACCCGTTCTGCCGGACGCGACCGAGCTTGTCGTTCTGCGAAGACTTCGACGAAGCCGATCTGCCGGGGAGGTTCTCATCCATCGAAGGGGACCGCGCGATCCTGTCGCGCGAGGCGAACGCCGACGCGCCGTCGTCGCCGAACGTCCTCGTCGTGGCCCCGACGCCGTCGTCGCCCAACGCTCGGCTCGCCATCTCGGCCGACATGGGTGTAAAATACAATTTGTTCTTCCTGGTGAACGTGGAGCCGGGGCACGGCCGCGTGGAGCTCGCCAGCCTCGACGACGGCACCTACCGCTTGGACCTCGGTCTCGAAGAAGACGACCGCTGGTACATCGAAGAGCGCTCGGGGAGCGTCGACGGCGGGGCGCCCGAGTCGCGAACGCTGGTCACCGACGTGCGGCCCGAGATCGGCACGTTCGCCAGCGTGCGGCTCGACGTGTACGTCGACGGCGACGGCCGCGGGCACCTCCGCTTCCGATCGGGCGACGACGTCGTCTTCGAGAACGAACCGCTCACGTTCGGCGACGGCAAGGACAAGCTGTTCCCGCGCCTCTACGTCGGCGCCCGCCTGCGCGGCGATCGCGCGGCGCGCCTGATGTTCGACAGCGTGACGCTCGGCGAGGAGTGAGCCGCGCTCAGGGCGCCAAGATCGCGCGGGCGGCCGCGAGGATGGGGTCGCGGAGGAAGAGGAACTCGACGCACGCGAGCGCGAGCAAGGGGCCCATCGGGAGGCGCATGCCGGTGAGCGAGTCGTCGGAGGCGTCGTCCACGGCCATCGGGTCGTCGGCGAGGAGGGCGCGCGCTTCTTCGTCGCCTTCGCGCGCGCGGGTGCGGAGCTCGGCGATCTCGGCCTTCACGCTCTCGGGGACGGGGAAGGAGAGGCCGGCGACGCGCATGACGACGGCCGCGAGCGCCGATTGGAGCGCGCCGGCGAAGAGGACGAAGATGGCCCCTTCGAAGCCGAACCACGCTCCGGCGAAGACGGTCAGCTTCGCGTCGCCGAGTCCCACGCCGCCGTGCCCACGAACGGCCTTGTAGAGGATCGCCGGGAGGAGCGAGATCGCCAGCGCCACGGCGACGCCGACGAGCGATGCGCGGAGGCCGAGCGGACGCAGCGGCGACGTGACGAGGGCGATCGCCGCGCCGCCGAGCGTGAGCTCGTTCGGTAGGATCATGTGCTCGAGATCGACGCTCGCCGCGCACGCGAGCATCGCGACGAAGAGCGTGCTCGCGACGAACGCCACGGCGAGCGAAGTCGTCACGGGGCCCGTCGACCGGTAGCCCAACGCCGCCCCCGCGAGCATGCTCACGACGACGAGGACGAAGTTCCGTCGCTTCTCCGCCGATGCGCTCGGTCGATGCGTGATCCCCGCGCGCGCCGGCAGGACGTCGGCGAGGTACGCGGCCCCGAGGCCGCACCCGAAGCCGAGCAAAATGCCGACGCCCAACCAGGGGAATTCAGTACGGGCGCCGAGGTCCATGCGGGCCTCCGTGCGCGACGTAGCCCTGTGGCGGTACGTTCGGCCCGGCCGGCGGCGGCGACCACGGCGTCGGCTGCGCGACGGGGCGCCGATCGCGCGCGACACGTCCGCGCGGAGCTTGTGCAAGTCTTGGCGGAGCGGCGCGATCATGTCCGCGCTGATGGTGAGCTTGCGTCCTTGCGTCGCGCGCCGCGTGTGCCACTTGCTGAGGGCGAGCCGCGCGGCGGCGTCCACGAATTTCCGCCCCGCCGCGCCGCCGTACGAGAACGTGGCGCGGAGGCGCGCGATGGGCGACGTCACGAGCCCGAGCTCCCACGGCGTCAGGTTGCCCATGAGGACTTCGTCCTTGAGGAAGTCGCGGATGATGCGCCCTTTGCGCGCGACCAGCCAGAGGAGCAGGCCGATGAACGCGAACACGAACAGGAACCAGAGCGGCAGCATCAGGAGCACGAGCTGGTTCGAGATCGTCGCCGCCGTGTTCCACACGGCGTGGAGGAAGACGGCGAAGAAATAGCCGAACAGCGGCGCGAGCCACTTCACCCACGTCTTGCTCGTCTCGCGCGCGATGCCGAAGCCGAGGCCCGTCATCGACGTGTAGAGAGGATGGCCCCACGGCGCGAGGATCCCGCGCACGAAGAACGTGCCGGCGAGGATGCCTTCTTTGTGGGTGAACATCTCCTCCTTCGCGGCGTTGCCGTAATAGATGATGTTCTCGACGGCCGCGAAGCCGAGCGCGGCGAACGTCGCGTAGATGACGCCGTCGACCACGCCGTCGAACTCGCGGCGGAGGAAGAGGAAAATGCCGAAGACCGCGAGGCCTTTGGTGAACTCCTCGACGAGCGGCGCGCTGACGCACGCGCCGATGAGATCGCCGAACTCACGCCCGCCGATGGCGTTGCCGAACACGTGCACGGTGGTGTTGATGAGCGCCGAGAACCCGCACGCGGCGATGGCTCCCCACGACAGCGCGATGAGCAAGCACCACCACGGCTCCGGATCGTAGCGATCGATGATCCAGGGGATCCAGAGGTACACGAGCAGCGGGGGCAGCGCGAAGATGGCGCCGATGGCCATCGCGCTCGTCTCGGCGTCGGCGTGCTTCGAGGTGAACGCCGGCACGATGAAGACGGCGAGCAAGAGGACGAGGCCGCCGATCATCCCCAGCGCGTAGAGGATCGCGCCGACGATGCGGAGGTTTCGTTCCGGGGAGGGGCGCCGCGCGATCGCCGAGACGGGACCTTGGGGCGAGTGCCGCGGAGGCGGGTAGTGCGGGGCGTTCATGGGAGCTGGACCGTCGCTCGGTAAAGCGTTGCGTGACCTTCGACGCGGTAGCCGCGGATGCTCGCCGAGACGAACGCCGCGCCTCCGCGCCCGAGAGAAATGGGAGGCCCGTCGTCGGGGCGGAGCGTCGCTTCCCCTTCGGTGCAAAGCAGGATTTCCGGGCCGTTCGTCGAGCGTGTCGCCGCTCCCTTCGGCCGCAACACCGAGAGCCGGAACTCCGGCGCGGGGGTCGCGTAGGCCGCCTCGACGTCGTCGATGGGCGTCGCGGTGAGGGGAGCGACGGGGCCATCCGCGAACGTGAGCGTGCGCATCAGCTCGGGGACGTCGACGTGCTTCTTCGTGAGCCCACCGCGGAGCACGTTGTCCGAGCTCGCCATGATCTCCACCCCGACGCCGTCGAGGTAGGCGTGCAGGCAACCGGCGTCGAGGTAGATGGCCTGCCCCGGCTCGAGCCGGAGCACGTTCAAGAGCAGCGCGCTGACGACGCCCGCGTCGCCGGGGTAGAGCGCGGCGAGGCGCGTCGCCCAGAGGCATTCGCGCGCGAAGGTCCCGTCGCCGCGGCCGCCTTCGTGGGCCGCGAGGCGGGCCGCGCACGCGTCGACGGTCCGACGGACGACGTCCTCGCGCGTGCCGCTCGGCATCGTCATGATCGCCTCGAAGGTCTCGCCGAGGCCGCGCGCGTCCTTCGTGCGGCGAAGCGGCGCGAGCACCGGATCGAGCGCCGCGACGCTCAAGGCATCGAAGAGGCGGAGGGTCTCGTCGATCGCGCGGAACCCGCACAGCGCGTCGAACGGCGTGAGGGCGCACAAAAGCTCCGGTTTGTGCGAACGATCCTTGTAGTTGCGGTGCGGGGCGCTCCTGGGGACGCCGCGGCGCTCTTCGTCGTCGTAGCCGTCGCGTGCCTGCGCGGCGTTCGGGTGGGCCTGCAGGGAGAGCGGCTCACGCGCCGCCAGCACCTTCAGCAAGAAGGGGAGGGCGCCGCCGAACGCCGCCTGGACCTTCGCGCCGAGCTCACGCTCGGGATCGCGCGCGATGACGTCGACGAGCGTGGCCTCGGCCCCGCCACGGACGAGGCGCGCGGGCGCCGAAGGGTGAGCGCCCATCCATAGTTCGGCCTCCGGCGCAGGGCTCGGTGGCCGTCCTTGGAGCTCCGCGATCGCCGTCGTCGAGCCCCACGGATAGGGCATGATCGGGCAGTTCAAGAGATCGATCATCCACGCGCAGCTTATCCCAAGCGTTTCCGTGAGGAACGCCGGACGAAGCCACGCCGCGGTTCAGGCCCGCTTTTTCTTCTTCGCCGGCGCTTGCCGGTCGGCTCGTCGGGCGGGCGGCGCCTTGACGATGCCGGGGCGCTCCGGCGGTCGGGACAGCGGCTTGACGTCGAGCTCGCTCTTCGGAACGACACCGCGGCCTTTGCACCGCGCGCACACGTAACCTTCTTCGTCCCAAGCGCTGCCCGCCGGGCCGAACGGACCGCCTCCGGCACCCCCACACGCAGGACAGGTCACGAGCTCGACACCGGCCACGGGTTCCATGCGGGACCATCGTTGCACGAGGCGTGCGCGCGTGCCCAATGCGCGGCGTTCCGCGACGGACCCGTGCGATCGACGGGGGAGGCGCCCGCCGGGGACCCTACGCGCCTCGTGCCCGCGCGCCGTCGTACCGTGCGAGCCTGCGCGCCTCCGCGCACCGGGTCGTAGAGCATCATGTGTCATGGTGTGGCGCCGCCGCGAGACGCCGCGAAAGGGGCGGCGGAACGGGATAGCGAAGTGCCCCAACGTCCGCGCGTTTCGTGATAGCGTCGCACGACGCGATGGAGACCACTTCTCTCGTATTGCCGGGCGTTCTTTTCGTCGGCACGCCCGCGTCGCGCGATTCGCGTGACGAAGCGCGCGCCCGGGTCGTGGCTTACACGGGGGACGCCGCCGGCTGGTTCGTTCCGCGTGGAATCCTGGAATGGTCCCACGAAGTCTCCGTCGTCGTGCGCGAAGCGTTGACGGAAGACATCCGGCGATCGACGAAGACGGTGATGCCCGAGGAGCAAATCCCTCCGGCGCGCATGCCGCTCACGCACCAAGCGGCGCTGAAGAGCCCCCTCGTCGCGGTGTCGAGCAAGCTCGCCCCGAAGCTCGTCGAAGCCGGCATTCGGGTGCACACGATCGGCGTCGATCGCGTGACGAGCAGCTTCTACTACTTGGCCGAGGGCGGGAACGAAGAGCCCGCGCGCGTCGAGGGCGATCTCGTCGCGGCGGTCGGGGCCATGCTCGGCGAGCGCGCGGACAACGCGGCCATCGAGCGCGTCCTCGACGGCCTCGTCGATCGGCTCTTGCGCGCGTTGTCGCAGAACCGCGTCACCGAGCTCTCGCTCGAGCTGGCCGCGGCGCTCCCGCGGGCGGCGGCGGACGGATCGGGGCTCGCGGACGTCGATCTCGAGTCGTTCGAGCGCGAATTGTCGGGCCTCGTGGCGGCCTCCGAGCGGCACGCGTCGACCGCGCGCGAAATCGCCTCGCAGCTCGTCGACACGAGCGAGCGCCGGCTCGAGATCCCGCTCTTCAAAGAGGCGCGCAAAGCGTCGCAAGGGCCGTTCGATCTCACGGTCGGCGAGCGCGTGGTGTCGCTGCCGACGTCCGAGCGTTGGGTGATGGCCGGCCCGCTGACGGAGTCCGAGGCCAAGCCCGCGGAGAGCACGTCCAAGGAAGCGCCGGTCGCCGCGCAAGAGCCGCCCAAGCCGGTCGTCGAGACGAGCCCGGTGGCGGTGCCGGCGGCTGCTGCGGCGGCGGTGAAGGCTTCGAGCGGCGCGACGCCGAAGCCGGAAGCGACGAAGCCCGTGTCGAGCGCGACGCCGAAACCGGAAGCGACGAAGCCCGTGTCGAGCGCGACGCCGAAGCCGGAAGCGACGAAGCCCGTGTCGAGCGCGACGCCGAAGCCCGAATCGACGTCGTCGAAGGTTGCCTCGTCGAGCGGCACGACGCCGCGTCCTCCCGCATCGCCCGCGAAAACGCTGGCGTTCGGTGCGACGCCGCGTCCTTCCCCG
>JBGAHN010000003.1:0-87858 GCA_044226145.1 Labilithrix sp.
CGAAGTCGCCGCCGCGCGCGTTCCGGACGACCTCCGCGAGGCGAAGGGCCGTGCCGCTCGGCGCGTCGACCTTCGCGCGGTGATGGGCCTCGACGAGCTCCACGTCGAACGACGGACCGAGCGCCGCCACGGCGCGCTCGACGAGCATCGCCAGCACGTGGACGCCGACGCTCATGTTCGGCTCCCAGAGCACGGGGCACGACGACGACGCGGCTTCGAGGGCGGCGCGCGCGGCCTCGTCGAGGCCCGTCGTCCCGCTCACGAGCGCGACGTTCGCCGACGCGCACACCGGCGCGGCCGCCGAAAGCGCCGGCACCGTGGAGAAATCGACGAGCGCGTCGGCTCCCGAAGACGCGATGGCGTCGAGCTTCGACGTGACAGGCACGCCGAGGGCGCCGATCCCCGCGAGCTCGCCCGCGTCGCGCCCCTCTCCTTCCCCCGCGCCCACGGCGCACACGATCGTCATGCCCGCTTCGTGCGCGAGCCGAACGACGGCGCGCCCCATGCGGCCGTTCGCACCGAGGACGGCCACACGGAGCGGTGCACCCGCGCTCATCGCGCGCTCTTCTCGTACGTCGCGAGGATCTCGATCACCTTGGCGCGCGTCGCCGCGGAGACGGTGACGAGCGGCCCGCGCACGGCCTCGCCGATGAGCCCCTTGTGCGCGAGGACGGCCTTGACCGGCCCCGGGTTCGCCTCGATGAACATCGACTCGTGCACGGGGCAGAGCGCGAGGTGCGCCTTGCGCGCCTCCTCGAGCTTGCCGTCGAGCGCGAGGCGCGTCGCCCGGACGACCTCGGCGGGCAACACGTTCGACGTGACGCTGATGACGCCGCGCGCGCCGACGGAGATCATCGGCAAGGTCAGCGCGTCGTCGCCCGAGAGGATCGTCACGCGCGGGCCGATCACGCGCGCGATCTCCTGCGCGCGGAGCACGTTGCCGGTCGCCTCTTTCGTCGCGACGACGTTCGGCGCCCGCTCGCAGATCTTCGCGAGCGCGGCCGTCGACAGATCGGCGCTCGTGCGCCCGGGGACGTTGTACACCACGACCGGGCACTTCACCGAAGCGGCCACGGCGACGAAGTGCTCGACGAGCCCCTCCTGCGTCGGCTTGTTGTAGTAGGGCACGACGACCATCACGGCGTCCGCGCCCGCGCGCTCCGCGGCCTTCGACAGCGCGATGGCCGCGCGCGTGGAGTTCGACCCGGTGCCCGCGAGGACGATCGACTTGCCCTTCGCGAGCTTCACCGTGCGCTCGATGAGGGCGAGCTGCTCTTCGGGGTCGAGCGCGGGGCTCTCGCCCGTGGTTCCGCACGGGACGATGCCCTCGACCTTCCCCTTGAGCTGCGCCTCGACGAGCTTGTCGTAGGCCGCCCAGTCGATCGACTTGGCGTCGTCGTCCTTGAACGGCGTGACGATGGCCGTGAAGGTTCCTTCGAATCGGATCGACGAGGCGTTCGGCGTGCTCATGATGCCTCGCTTTTTCTACGGGGCGGCCGCGCGCGCAAGTCTTTCGCGCGCCTCGACGGGCGGATTCTCGACCGGCGGATTCGTCCCGGAGGCGCGCCGCCCCGGCCGAGCCGCCGTCAGGCTTTGACGATGGCGTCCCAGTTCTCGGCGATTTCTTGGGGCGTCCACACGCCCTCCGCGTCGTCTTTGAACTTGCCGGCCGTCTCGATGACCTTGAAGGCGTAGAGGCGCGCGCCCGCCACCGCCAACACGTGCCCCGTGCGGTCGCCCGCGAGATCGCTCGCGAGGAAGAGCGCGGCCGGAGAGACGTGCTCGGCCGTCATCGTTTCGACGCCCTGGAACATCGGCAGGTCCTCGGTCATGCGCGTCTTCGCGATGGGCGCGAGCGCGTTGACGCGAATGTCGTGCTTCTGGAGCTCGATCGACATCGTCCGGGTCAGCCCATAGATGCCGGCCTTCGCCGCCGCGTAGTTCGCCTGGCCGAAGTTGCCCATCATGCCGCTCACGCTCGTCGTGTTGACGATGCGCGCGCCGCGCGGGCCGTCCGTCTGCGCGTTCTGCGCGATGACCTGCTTCACGAACGCCTGCGAGACCAAGAAGGTCCCCTTGAGGTGGACGGCGATGACGGAGTCCCACATCGCCTCGTCCATCTTGAGGAACGACTTGTCGCGGAGGATCCCGGCGTTGTTGACGAGGACGTCGACGCGGCCGAACGCCTCGACGGCGCGCCGCACGAGCGATCCGGCCCCGTCGGCCGCCGCGATCGACGCGTCGTGCGCGATCGCCTTGCCGCCGGCGGCTTGGATCTCGCGCGCGACGGCCTCCGCGGCGCCCGCGTCGCTGCCCGAGCCGTCCCGCGCGCCGCCCACGTCGTTCACGACGATCGACGCGCCTTCCTTCGCAAAAAGGAGCGCGTGCGAGCGCCCGAGGCCGTTGCCTGCACCAGTGATGATCGCGACTTTGCCGTCGAGAAGTCCCATGGCGCCCATGGCTAAGCAATTCGCTGCCGCCCCGCAAGGCCACACTGCTAACCTTTCCCCGATCGCCGATGACCGACCCCTTCAAGACCAACCGGTTCAAGACCAGCCCGCGCCCGGCTCCACCGACGGACGCGCAGGGCCCCGCCTCGACGCGCGGTCGCGGACCGAACAGCACGCGCGGCGACGGCGTGCCGGACAGCTGGAGCACCGAAGGGCTCACGGACGACCGCGCGACCGATCCGCTCGTCACGGTGCCCGCGTCGGAGATCAAAGATCGGGCGACGCTGACCATCTTGAGCGGCATCAACGCTGGACAGGTCTTCTCGCTCGATCGCACGGAGCACTCCATCGGCCGCGGCACCGAGACGGACATCTGGATCGAAGACACGGGCGTGAGCCGGCGCCACGCGACGATCTCGTGCCGCTCGGACGGCAAGTACTTCATCGAAGATGCCGGCTCGACGAACGGCACGTACGTCGGCACCCAGCGGGTCAAGGTCAGCGAGCTCCGATCGGGCGACCGCATCCAGCTCGGACCGAACGTCCTCTTGCGCTTCGCCATCATCGACGACGCCGAAGACGAGCTGCAGCGCCGGCTCTTCGAATCGTCCACGCGCGACGCGCTCACGCGGCTCTACAACCGCAAGTACTTCACCGAACGGCTCACCGCGGAGGTCGCGTATTCGCACCGCCACAAGGTCAAGCTCGCGGTCTTGCTCATCGACCTCGACGACTTCAAGGCGCTGAACGACGGCTATGGGCACCTCGCCGGCGACATGGTGCTCCGCGTCGTCGGCGCGCAGCTCCAGCGCCTCGTTCGCGTCGAAGATCTCGTCGCGCGCTACGGCGGCGAAGAGCTCGTGATCCTCGCGCGATCGACGGGAAAGACGGCGGCGACGCAGCTCGGCGAACGGGTGCGTCAGGCCATCGCGCAGGTGGAAGTGCCGTTCGGCGACATCGCGCTGCGTGTCACGGCGAGCATCGGCGTCGCCGCCCTGCAAGACGTCGCTCCCACGGGCGGCCCGAACGAGCTCATCGCCTTGGCGGACGCGCGCCTCTACCGCGCCAAATCCGAGGGCAAGGACCGCGTGTGCTCGGAAGGCGGCACGCCCGTTCCACCGAAAGAGGAAAGCGAAGCCTGAGTCCACACCGCGCGCACGGAGATGCCCGCGGCGACGCCCCGAGTCCGTGAGCTCACGAAGTCGCGCCGCCCGCGGGACGAGCGGCGCGTGGTCGTCAGTTCGGGCCCGGTTGGATGCAGCGGCCGTTGATGCATTGCAGGCCGGTGCCCGCGCAGCAGTCGGCCGTCGTCGTGCACTTCTCGAACTCCTGCGCGCACGTGGGCGAGTGGTCCGTGCAGACGAGCTTTCCGGCGTCGTTCGGCCGGCAATAGCCGCCGCAGCATTCGTCGCCGGTCTCGCAGTCCGCGTTGTCGCTCTTGCACGGATCGACGACCCAGTAGCCGCGCGCGTTGCCGGCGTAGAGCTCCTGCGCCGGCAGGTAGAACGCGGGGTGGCTCGGATCCGTCCCCGGCGCCGCGTTCAGATCGATCGCGGCGACCCAGAGCTTCTTCGGCGTGATCGACGTCACGAGGTCGATGTTGCGTGGATCGCTGTGGAACGGATTGATCGTCGCGACGTTGCCGTAGAGGCGCCGGCTCGTGAAGACGACCCACGCGTAACCGCCCGACGGCACGGGGTTCACCGTCGGCTCGTAGTTGAGCGTCGTGTCGTCGTCGTGCTGGTTCGTCGACGTCGACGGGATCACCGGGTTGCCCGCCGCGTCGCGGCCGTTGAGCGCGTCGAGGCGGTGGGTCTTTTGCGTCTTGAGATCGACCCACCAGAGCTCGGCGCGCGCGCCGCGGTTCAAGTCGTCGCCGCTGTCGCCATCGGAGCGTGTACCGCCGAAATCGCGGCTGTTGAACCGGGTCTCGACCTCGAACACGAGGCCCTGGCTCGTCGGCAAGAACGACGGGTAGAGCGCGGTGTGCCCGTTGTCCGGCTTGAACACCTTCGTGATCGCGCCGAACTGGTTCGGGGCCGCCGCGGGGTCGAAGGTCATCGTGCCGATCGTCTTTCCGTCGGCGTCCGTCGCCCCCGCGTACATCGTGAACGCGATCTGCTTGCCGTCCGGAGAGAACGAGGGGAACGCCGCTCGGAAGTTCGAGGGCCAGTTCGACGGGATCGACGCCGGCGTGACGACGCCGCCCTTGGGCACCTGGAAGAGCCCGTTTTGCGCGCTCGACGATCCGGGCGCGGGGCTCGAATCGCCGAGGAAGATCGAGCCGTCCGGGTAGATCGCCGGCCAAGCGAAATTCGCCGAGCTTCCTTCGGGAGAAATGACGGTCTCGGTCGTCGTCTTGAGATCGTAGGCGCTGAACCGCTTGTCCCCCGCCTCGCTCCGCTGCGTGATGAGGACCGATCCATCGGCGGCCACCGAATGGCACACACGACACTTCGAAGCGTCGCCGGACGTGCCCGCCACCGCCACGGGCGACGTCGAACCGCCCTTGATGGCCAGCGTCGCCGCGCCGAACTTGCCATCGCCGCCCTTCGCGCCGCCCGCGTTCTTCACGAGCGTCGTACCGTACGAGTTGTAATAGACGGTGCCCTTGAGCGGCGCCGACGCGATCTTCCACGTCCAAGAGAGCGAGCCGTACGCCACACCGCCCTTCGCGAACGTCAGCTTCACCTTCGCGTCTTCGCCGCCGTTCGACTGGAGGAACAGCTTCCACGCCTGCTGAGGAATCGGGTGGTGGACGAACGGCGCCGCCGTCTTCGCGAACGTCCCGTCGTAGGAGAACCCGTCTTCGGTGAGCTCGATGCGAACGGCGTCGTAGTCGCCTTGCGCGCCCGGCTTCCACTGCAGGAGCGGCGCCAAGATGCCGCGCGGCCACACCGTCCGGTCGTACGGGTAGAGCGCCGAGAGGCCCGGATCGGCTTGGGGCGTCCCCTTCAACACGGCGACCGTGTCGGTCGTCACTTCGGCGCCGGGTCCTTCGCCGCCGACGCCGCCGTACCCGCCCGCGCCGCCGCCGGCGTCCGTCTCCGTCGAGCCGTTCTCCGTCATGACGAGCTTCACGGTGACCGTGGTGCTCGCCGTGCGCCCCTTCGACGTCGCCGTGACCTTCGCTTTTCCGCCGACGATCCCCGCCGCCGTGAAGACGCCGTTCGAGGTGCCGATCGCGCCGATCTCTCCTCGATCGATCGTGAACGCGGCCGCCACCGGCGTGCCGTCCTTCGTCTTGGCCTTGAACGCCACCGTCGGCGCCGTCCCTCCCATCGTGAACGTCACGACCGGATCGGCCGGCTCGACGACGATGGGTTGGTTGTCCGTCGACGTCGAACCGTCGTCATCGACGATGATCGGAGGATCGTCGGAAGAGGAAGCGTCGTTTCCGTTCGTCGAACCGTCGAGCGTCGAATCGGTGGGCGGCAAAAATTCGCTATCGGACGGCGAATCGCCACACGCGGCGACGACGCCAGCGCCGAACACACCGAGAATCGCAAAGAGTGAAGCGCGCTTCATGAATCGAGAATAAGGGACGCCACGAGCGTGTGCGAACAACGCGACGCTATTTTTTTGATGAGGATTCACGAGCGACGAAGTGGGATATGGCCATTCCCAGGAGACGTACGGAAGCTTCGTACATCGTCGAGGTGTGGACCGAACGTCGCTTCTCCGACACGTCACTCGGGGCCGCGCGAGGCGTGGATTGGGCGGTGACGGCCGCCGAAATACTCATTCTTGGGATGGGCGAAGCCCGTCGCTCGTCGTCGACGATTCCCACGGCGATCTCGAAAGTGTCGGGTCCCACCGACGCTCCTGCGTGGCGATGCGAGCATCTTCGACCGCGTCGAGGATGCGACGGGCATGTGCGAGGAAAACCTCGCCCGGCGGGAGGAGCGTCATGCCCCGCGACGTGCGCTGGAAGAGCGGCGTGCCGAGCTCGTCCTCGAGGCTGCGGATGTGCCGGCTGAGGGGAGGTTGTGCGACCCGCAGCTTGCGCGCGGCGCGTCCCACGTTCCCTTCTTCCGCGACGGCGACGAAGTACCGAATTTGGGCGAGGCTCATCCGACCTGCAAGGGTGCCTCGGCGAGCGCGTCTCGGCAATGGGCCACGCGAGGCACTGCCGCGGAGGACCGTCGTCCATGACGGAGAGAGCCATGCCGGGAAACGCGGCCAACCGCGCCGCCCACGGCCAGATCGAAACGGTATTGGACGCCCGAGGGGCGCCAAGACAATGCCGACGCGCATGCCGGTCGAAATCCTGAGCCGCAACGAAATCGAGAAAATGCGCCGTGCCGGGCGCGCCGCCGCCGAGACCCTCGCGCTCGTCGGTCGGCGCATCGCCCCCGGCATCTCCACGCATCGGATCGACGCATGGGTGCGCGAGCACACGGCCGCGCTCGGAGGCCGGCCGAGCCAGCTCGGGTTCCACGGCTTTCCGGCCGCGGTGTGCACGAGTCGAAACTCCGTCGTCTGCCACGGTGTCCCGCGCGACACCGAGGTCCTCGCGCCGGGCGACATCGTCAACGTCGACGTCACGACGATGCTCGACGGCTATCACGGCGACACGTCGGCGACGTTCTTCGTCGGCGAGGTGAGCGAGCCCGCGCGGCACGTGGTGGACGTCGCCCGCCGCTGCCGCGACGCCGGGATCGCCGTCGTGCGCGAAGGAGCGCGACTCGGCGACATCGGCGCGGCGATCGAAGAGGTCGCGCGCCGCGAGGGTTGCAGCGTCGTTCGCGACTTCGGAGGGCACGGCATCGGGCGGCGCATGCACCAAGATCCGCACGTCTCTCACACCGGGCGGCGCGGCACCGGCCTACGTCTCCGCGCGGGCATGGCCATCACGATCGAGCCGATGATCAACCTCGGCGGATGCGAGGTCCGGACGCTCGACGATGGCTGGACGGCGGTGACCGCCGACGGCAGCCTCTCGGCGCAGTTCGAGCACACCGTCGTCGTCACGCGCGACGGCTGCGAAATCACGACGCTGCCGGGGTGAGCCGCGGGCGATGAAGGGCGTTCGCCGCGGTCACGTCCGTTCAGTTGACGGGGAGCTCACACACGCCGTCGATGCATCGGCTCGAACAGCACTCGACGTTCGCTTGGCACGGCTGTCCCGAGCTCGTACAGCTCCCCGAAGCTCGACACGTCCCGGCGACGCACGACGCCCCTTCGCAGCAATCCGCGGACGTCCCACACGCCTCGCCCACACCGTTGCACGACACGAGAGCGAACGGAGGTGCTTCCACGACGGGCGCTGGGGAAGCGGGCCCCGGAGCGCACCCTGGTTCCTGCCCGGTGAAGTGATTTCCTTCCGGACAAAGCGTGGCGGGATCGAATCCGGGGTCTTGGGCGACGTCTCCCGCGCGCGTGAGAAGGGCTACGGCGTAGGCGACGCCGAGCTCCACGAACGGTCGCGCCCGATCCGGCTCGTGTTCGAAGGTCCGTGCGCTCGCACCATGCGCCCCCGCGGCATATTCGACCGAGGAAAGGTCTTGGAAAACCCAATCTCCGTCCGCGTGAGCGAGATCCCTGGCGGCTCGCGCCTCGCGCTCGATGAACGACGGCATGGATGGGGTCTCGTCGAAGGCGTGCAGCGCGTCGAAGGCCGCACGAAGCACGCGATCCCGAAAGGGAGCGAACAGCGGGTTGGTCGTGCCCATCGTCTCGGGAGCCTTCTTGCGAACCGCCCGAGGAAGGAGATCCGGCATGTGCTCCACGGCGTCCTCGAAGGGGCGATGCCCCCAGCTCGTGGTCCCAGCCACGTGATGAGGCTCCGCGGCGTCCCCGACGGCATGAAGGGGCCCGCCCAAGCGACCTGCCGACGTGGGATTCGCGACGTACGCATCCCAATCTTCACGGGCCAAATGCTGGATCGGAGAGAACTCCGTGTGCGCGATCGTATGGGACTGCCACTGTCCCTTGGTCCGATAGGTACGATCGTAGGGCCCGTAACGACTCGGCCCTTCCGACGCGTAGGCGTTCAATGAAAGGCCGGACAGATCCGCCGCCGCCATGATGGCGACGTCCACGGCCCCTGGATGCGACGGCCCCGCATTCTCGTAGAACAGCCCACGCGTATCGTTGTATCGGCGAATGGATGCGTCGACGTCGACGAAATGCCATAGGCCGACGTAATCGACACTACGGAACGATCCGACGCCAGGGATCTCCCCTTCGAGGAGGGTGACAGGATCGAGCTCCTCGGCGAGATCGAAGGCATCGCCGACGTCGCACGAATGCCCTGTCAGCAGGTTGGCGAGGCACACGAACGGGACGAGGAGCGCTCCCGCCGCGTACTCGGTCGCGCGGGTGGCGACCTCTTTCGCGAGCCCCATGATCGCCGCGTTGCTGGGACGCAACCACAGGTCCGAATCATTGATTCGGTTGTCGACGTTTTGTGCATGCCAACCAAGGACGGGCCCGAGGGAGCCTCCGATCGGCGGATCGTCGATGCCGTCCAAACGTTCGTACCCACACGAAATCGAGCTGAGACTCGGGTAATAGGAAAAGTCTTCGATCCGAACGTTCGCTGTGCGTAGCAAGTTGACGTCCCGATTCGATCCGTTCGAGCCGTGGTATCTACAAATTTCCGGATCATTGAATGACGCCACGGGACCCAGCAGCCCCGGCGGCGCCCCCAACGTCGAAGAACCTCGATATGGGCCGAACAGGTCCGTGCGGATCGCACTCAAACGGTTTGCCGCGGCGCGCACGCGAGTGAGATACGTTTGCCATGCAACCTCACCAACCCCAGGCGGCGGCGAAGGAGGTGACTCTTCCGTCGACAGCATGACTTCGATGGAAGCCTCGACGAGGCGCACATGTGTAGGGTTGTTGTATGCCGCCGAGTTCCTCGGCACCAACGAAGCACAGATGACCGTCACCATCATCGATGGCCACCACGTCAACCAACGTTTTCTCATCACGCCCCCCTCACCTCTCGGACGAGCAAGAAGAATTCAGTTGTTCACCGACTCGAAGCCTAACGCGCACCGACGGCTGCCCCTCGGCCTCGACATGGGGTGCGTAAAAAAGAACGGACGCGCTCTTGCCACACTTCGCCGTCGATAAACCAAAATAATCATTTACATTTTTCAGTTCACAGGACGCGACCGGCCAATAGAGAGAGTCACATTCCAGACCTTGAGAGGCGACCCCCAAAGGAAAGTTCGTCGCCGGACTATCCACGAACATCTGCACGACGGCACCAGTCCCCTCGACGGCGACTCGGAGAAAACCTTCCGCCACGACGGTACCGGCGGGCAGTGGATTGCAATATCGCAGTCCCACGGTCTGATCGGGATCGGTCGACGTGGTCAACGGGACGTCGACGACGACCTCGGAGCCGTCGTCCGGGACGACGACGAGCGGGCCCGTTTCACACCGCGCCACGTCGGCCGCGGTCGGTCCATGGCAAATCCCCTCGTCGCAGCGAAGCGTGTGCCAACACCCCACGTCCGTGCGGCACGGTTCGCCCTCGAGAGCGCCCTGACACTGCGAAAATCCAGAAGAAGACGTCACGCACTTCTGCTCTTCTTCGCACTCCGTCGTGACGTAGTGCGTACTTCCCTCTCCCGTCGTACACGCCTGGAGGGTCGTCGGTCCGATGCATACGGGCCCGTGGGGTTCGCACTCACGCCAATTCCCCATCGTGCATGCACCTTGGAGCGATCCCAGCGTGAGAGCCATCGCCGTCCCTGCCACGAGCGTCGATCGCCGTTTCATGGTCTTACTCCGCACACTCGAACCCCAACGCGACGCAGCTCCCGCGATCGGAGAGCTTGAATTCGCTCCACGGGCCGTGAACGCCGTTCCCGTTCATCGCGCGAACACGGTAGCGAATGCGTGCCCGACCGCCCGTTCTGGCGAGTCGATCGCGCTCTCCGACGTCTCCCGGACGAGGGTTGAACTGAATGAATCCGTGTGGAACGGGGCGTCCCAGGTTCACCAAATCGGGGTTCGCTTCGCGGTCCATGAACGCGACACGGTACCGATATCCAGCATTCGCGCCGTTGACTTCTTCGACGTCGAATTCGTACCAAACCGGGCAACCCGGAGGCTGATTTCGAACGGCTCCAGAGAGAACGTAGGTTCCGCGATCGGGGAAGTCCGGCCAATAGAAGGCTCCCGCGGATACCTGCTCCGGCACGGACGCGCCTCCGCATTTCGGGTTGAAGGCGAGGTTCATCCGCGAAAATACGCGCGCGACGTCTTCCGAGGACGGCCCCGGCGGAACCGCGATCGAGCAACCATCGTCGTCGGTCGCCGTCAGAGCGGGCGTACCCGGGCACCGATCGTTCGCGTCGACGATCCAATCGCCGTCGCTGTCCGACTCGGAGCACGAGCGTGCGGCGAAGCTGGCGTCGTCCTCCGATTTGCGAAGCTTCCGCGTGCGATCTCGCGACAAGGCGACGTACTGCGCCGGGGAAAGGACGTTCGCCACCATTTGGCCGGCGGCCGTCGTGTAGTCGACGTTGGCGCGCCCGACGAGCCGCGCGCGGCAATCGGAAACGCCGGGCATCGAACAATAGCGCGCGATGTCGGCTTGGTACGCCACCTCTCGCTCTTGCGGAGGCAAGTCCGCCCGCGGCTCGATGCGAGCGACGCATCCTTCGAGGTCCCCTCCGAACGACGGTAGCGCGAGCTTGCGCACCGTCACGAACGGACCGACGACGACGTTTTTCCCGTAGAACGTGCCTTCGAACACGGTCCCCGGACCGCTCGTGGCGAGCGTCAACGTTCCGGAAGGAGCCAACGCCGTGCCGCGGAACCCTCGGCCCAGGACCAGGTTTCCGGCGCCCAGGAAGCCGAGGACGAAGCGCGTCGCGTCCCCGTTCACCGTTCCCTGAAACAGCGCGGTTTGCGTGACGTACATCTCGGCGCTGCCGCCCGAAACGTCGAGGCGCACGTCGACGTCGTTGGCCACGTTCAATTGTTCGACGAAATACGTCCCCGCGGACAGGCGAAGCGTCCCTTTCCATCCGACGACGACACGATGGTAGGTGCCAGGCGCGAGGGTGATGGTCTGCCACGGTAGGACGTAGACGTCGGGGCGCCACGTCCCATCGGTATGCGCGAGGTAGGTCTTCCGAACGAACGGAAGGAGCGACGTATGCGGATTCACGGCGCCTACGTGGGAATTTGGTCCGACGTAAACCGTCCCGGACGATGTCAGTTGGTGGGCGTCGACGCCAGGGCCAGCGACGATGCTCGGCACGCTCCGCACGGCACCGACCTTCACGTTGGGCCCCAAGGTCGTAAAATCGCCGAGACTCGCGCCGACGTTCGTGACGGCATTGGCCGAACCGTCGCTCCCGACGACACGAACGGAAGGACCGAGGTCGAGGTGCGCGCCTGCTCCAAGTGCGATTTGCGCGACGTCGATGCCCGCCGGATACGTCAGCTCGAACGACGCCGTCATCGGTTTCGTCGGCATCAACGGTGACGAGGCTTGCTCGGTACGCGGTGAGTCGTCCGTGACGACCTCGCTACCACATGCGCCAACCATGGCGACGAAACCCGGGACCATCGGCGAACACCAACGCCCCATCCCGCGCCGCGGACGCGCGGACACCGCTCCTCTCATGCATCCCCCCAGACCGGTGCGAAGGGCGGCCCCCTCGCCGCATCCTCGAACCTGCGACAGCGTAGCATCGCGAGGTGCGGGAGCAACCCGCGACGGCACGGCGCAGCGCGAAGGGCGTCCCGGCTTGACGCGCATGTGCACGCCTGATAGCCCGCTGAATCGCGATTCACTTTTCACTCGATCCGGAGGACGCGATGGCCGTCGATATCAAGCACCTGTTCAACGAGGAGCTCCCCGCCGGGCTCGCAAAGAACGCCGAGGACGCGAAGACCATCGGCGCCAAGTACCAGATCAACGTGACGGGCGAAGGCGAGTGGAACATCGACGTTTCGTCGACGGGCCCCTCCGTCAAGCCCGGCTCGGACGCGGCCGACTGCACGATCACGATCGCGGCGGAAGACTTCCAGAAGCTCATCGAGAACCCGCAGGCGAACGGCATGCCGCTCTTCTTCGCGGGCAAGCTCAAGGTCGCGGGCAACCAGATGCTCGCGATGAAGCTGCAGAAGCTCTTCTCGTACAAGTGAGCTCGTGAGGAGCGAACGCCGGGCCTCCAAGGAGGACTTCGGCGCGCTCGACGGCCCGCATCCGATGCGGGTCGCGACGAATGGGCGATGGAGCTTGGGCTCCCTCGCCTTTCGTCATTTCGGGCCTGCCTCCGGTCAAAGGCCCCTTCCCGTGGAAAACCGCTGTAAGTTGCGCCCATGCAGCCGCTCCAAGGCATCAAGGTCCTCGACCTCTCGCGTCTCCTGCCCGGCCCCTTCGCGTCGCTCGTGCTCGGCGATCTCGGCGCGCAGGTCGACAAGATCGAAGACACCTCCGGCGGCGACTACCTCCGCGTCCTGCCGCCCATGCTCGGCGAAGCTGGCGACGCGACCTCGTCGGCGTTCCTCGCGCTCAACCGCAACAAGCGCAGCGCCGTCGTCGATCTGAAGAAGCCCGCCGGGCGCGAGGCCCTCAAGCGGCTCGTGCGCAACTACGACGTCGTCCTCGAGCAGTTCCGCCCCGGCGTCCTCGACCGGCTCGGCCTCTCGTACGACACGCTGCTCGCCGAAAACCCGCGCCTCGTCATTTGTGCGCTCACCGGCTACGGCCAAGACGGACCGCTCGCGGCGCGCGCCGGGCACGACCTGAACTACCTCGCGCGCGCGGGCGTCCTCGGTTTCCAGGGGCCCAACGGCGAGCCCCCCGCGGTCCCGGGCTTCCAGCTCGCCGACGTGAGCGGCGGCCTGTACGCGGTCATCGGCATCCTCGGCGCCCTCATGCAGCGCGCGACCACGAACCGCGGGAGCGTCGTCGACGTCGCGATGATCGAGACGGCCATGCCGTTCGCCATCGCCGGCTTCGGTCTGCTCTTCGGCGGGCATCGCCCGGCGGCGGGCGCGGAGACGCTGACCGGCGGCGTCGCGCCCTACGGCACCTACGCGACGAAGGACGGGCGCGCGATGGCCCTCGCGTCGCTCGAGCCGAAGTTCTGGCTGTCGTTCTGCGAAGGCACGGGCCTGTCGCCCGACATGAGCGATCTCGTGCCGGGCCCGCATCAAGCCGCGCTCAAGGAGAAGCTCCGGGCGATCTTCGCCGGAAAGACGCTCGACGAATGGGTGCAGTTTGCAAAGAATCGCGACTGCTGCCTCGAGCCCGTGTTGACGCCGGAAGAGGCTCGGAAGGACGAGCACCTCGCGGCCCGCGGGATGTTCTTCGAGCTCGATTCGCCGTGGGGCAAGATCCCGCAGATGCGGACGCCCCTCACGCCGAAAGATCGCGCGCACGCGCCGCCGCCGAAGCAGGGCGAGCACACGGACGCGCTGCTCCGCGAAGCCGGCTACGGCGACGGCGAGATCGCGGCCTTGCGGGCCGAAGGCGTCGTTCGCTGAGCGCCGAGGGAGCGCCGCTCAGATCTTGCGGAGCTCTTCGACGAACTCCCAATCGGCGATGAGCCCTTTGCGGAGCAAAATCGACAAGAGCGCCGCGAACGCCGGCTCCCACTGCGGCTTCTCGCCGAGCACCTCGCTCGCGTCGTTGCCGTGCGCCGCCGCGCGGAGGGCGCTGACGAAATCGCGCGCCGTGAGGCCCTCTTGCGAGGCGAACGCCTCCTTCCGGCTCGGACGCGCGGGGAGCTGGATCGTCGTCCCATCGAGCAAGGTCAGGCCAACATCCTTGGCGCGCGGGTCCGCTTTTTCTTGCCTTCGGGCGTCGGCGCGGCCTCCCTCGAAGGCGCGGCCTCCCTCGAAAGAGGCGCAGCCTCGCTCGAAAGCGCGGCTTCGCCCGAAAGCGGCGCGACTTCGCCCACTGGCGGCGCGGCCAGCGGTGGGGCGGACGGAGAGACCGCTGGTTTCTTCGGGGGCGGCGGCGGTCGATGCTTGGGGACCGGCGGCTTCGTGGGTGGCGCCGAGCGCGCGTCCGGCCGTGGCTCGTTCGCGGCCACCGAGCTCACGCCCGGCGCGACGGGCACCGGCGGCGGCTCGGACTTCGACGCGGCCTCCCCCTCGCCATAGTACACGCGAATGGCGCTCCGGATGTCCGTCGCCGACGCGATCATCGGACGCGCCGGCAACGCCGCCTGCTCCGCGACGAGGGCGAGCGCCGCTTCGTTCGTCGGATCGTCCATCGCGACGTAGAGCGTCTCGCCCTGTCCCTTCACGTGCCGGACGAAGATCGGAATGAGGCAGTACCGCTCGGCGAGATCGCGCGTGACGCGGTTGAGCAACTGCCGCGAAAAATCGATGTGGTAGAGCGAAACCCAAGGGACGCTGAGCTGCAAACTCAGCGTTTGAACGAGCTGCGTCTCGCTGAGCCAGCCCCGCTCGATGAGCACCTGGCCGATCTTTTTCCCCGGCTCGCGCGGCGATCGCAGGACGTCTTCGAGCTGCTCGCGCGAGATGACCTTCGACGAAACGAGGAGCTCGCCCAGAAAAGCCCTCGGCGCCGAGGCGCCGGGAGACGACGTTCCGGCCTTGGCATGGTCGTCCGCGCTCACGGGCACGATGCTAGCGAATGTCCGGTGGCCGGGGCCAATCCTCCGGGATGTCCCCCAGGGTGGTCGAGCTTCGCATTAGGTGTTCATGACCCGCTTTTCCGCTGCTAATCTTCCGTCGTTCGGAAGTCTTTCTGCCCATGCGGACGTGCCCCCAATGCCAGAACGCCTGCGAAGAGACGCACAAGTTCTGTCCGTCGTGCGGGTTCCCCGTGGGAAAAGTCGCGGCAGAGAGCGACGATCCGCTCATCGGTCGCACGTTGCCGGGGGGGTACGTCATCCTCGATCTCGTCGGCGTCGGCGGGATGGGGCGCGTGTACCGCGCCGAGCAGACGAACCTCGGCCGCACGGTCGCCGTCAAAATCATCCACCCGCACCTGCTCGGTGAGGAGAACGCCTCCACGCGCTTCATCACCGAAGCGCGCGCGGCGAGCCGCCTGAACCACCCGAACTCCGTCGGCGTCATCGACTTCGGCAAGACGGACGACGGACAGCTCTACCTCGTGATGGAGTTCCTGCGCGGCAAGGACCTCGCGCGGATTTCCTACGAAGAAGGGCCCCTCTCCTTCCGGCGCATCGTCACGATCCTGCGGCAGGTCCTCGCGGCGCTGTCGGAGGCGCACCACCTCGGGATCATCCACCGCGATTTGAAGCCCGAGAACATCATCCTCGAGCCGATGCGGACGGGCGGCGACTTCGTGAAGGTCGTCGACTTCGGCCTCGCGAAGATGCGCGCCGAAAAGGCCGAGAAGAGCATCACGAGCCCGGGCATCGTCTGCGGCACGCCCGAGTACATGAGCCCCGAGCAAGGGCAGGGCGATCCCCTCGACGCGCGGAGCGATCTCTACGGCGTCGGCGTCATCTTCTATCAGCTCCTGACCAGCAAGCTGCCGTTCGAGGCCGAGAGCCCGACGCAGGTCGTGCTCATGCACATCACGCAGCCGCCGCCGGAGCCGCGCACGGTCGCTCCGGATCGGCTGATCCCGGCGAGCATCGAAGAGGTGTGCCTCAAGTCGCTCGCGAAAGAGCGCGAGGACCGCTACGCCGACGCCGACGAGTTCGCCGAAGCCCTTCGCGAAGCGCTCGAGCACGCCGAGGCCGCCGTCCGACGATCCGGGGCGTCGGGCACGACCTGTCCGCAGTGCGGCGTCCCGAACCCGGCGTCACAGAAATTCTGTGGCGACTGCGGGCACGCCATCCAGAACTCGAACTCGTGGCGCAGCGCCGGGGTGACCGTGCCGCCGCCCGCGAGCTCGCCGCCACCGGAGAGCATCATCCCGGTGGAAGCCGGTACGAGCGGCGATCGACGCGTGCTCGTCGACCGGACGCGGGCGAAGCTCCCGCTCGATTTCGTGGGCCGCGACGAAGATCTCGGGTGGCTGCGCGATCGCCTCGACGACGCCCGCAACGCGCTCATCGGCGGGCGCATCGTCGGCGACATCGGCATGGGCAAGACGCGCCTGCTGCGCGAGTTCCTGGCGGAGGCGCGCGTCGAGGGGCACGAGGTCGTCGAAATCGGCCCCGATCCCGCGTGGGCCGAGGTGGGCTACGCCGCGGTCCGAAACGCCGTCGTCGCGCTCGCGGGCCTGCCGTCCGACGGCGGAAAGCCGAAGGACTGGACGGCGGCCGGAGCGGAAGCGCGCCGCGGCCTCGCCGACATCTTCGAGCACCCGAACCAGGGCGAGCTGTCGCACGACGAGCTCCGCTTCGCGATCGCCGAGGCGTTGCGGTGGGCCATCGTCCGCGCGAGCGAGCGGCGATCGAACGGCCAAACCAAGCCCATCATCGTCGCCATCGACGATCTGCACCTCGTCGACGGCGCGAGCCGCACGGCGTTCGCGGACGCCGTGGGCGAGCCGCCGCTCGTGCCCGCGCTCCTGCTCGTGACCTACCCGCCGGGGCACGATCCGGGGTGGCCGGCGAACACCGCGTCCGCGCGCGTGCTCATGGGCCTCGCGCCGAGGTACGTCGCGAGCCTCCTCTCGGGCGCGAGCCGGCCGAGCCCTTCGCTCGGAGGACGCGGGATGGCGCCGCTCTACATCGAGCAGCTCCTGCGGTTCTCCCAAGAGCAAGGCGGACGCGCGCCGACGCGCCTGGCGGATCTCATCGCGCTCCGCGTCGAGCGGCTCCCCCCGGACGCGCGGCGCGTGCTGCAAGCGATCGCGGTCTACGGCGATCACGCGGACGAGGGGATCATCGGCCGGCTCGTCCCGGGCACGCCGCTCGGCGAAGCCATCGCGGTGCTCGCGGACACCGGCATGATCGAACGCACGGTCGTCGCCGGCCGCCCCTGCTTCCGCTCCGCGCATCCGCTCCTCCGCGACGTCGTCCTCGCGACGATCCCGGCGGCCGTCCGCCGCGGCCTGCACACCGCGTGCGCCGAGGTCGGCGAGGACAACGGCATGCCCCTCGAAGCGCGCGCCCTTCACGAGTGGAACGCGCAGAACACGTTCCAGGCGCTCGTCTTGCTCGAGCAGGTCGCCCAGCGCGCCGCCCGACGCGGGGATCTCGACGGCTCGATCTCGGCCCTCCGACGCGGGCTCGAGCTCGCGCGCCGGGAGCTCGTCCGCGGCGAGCTCGACGACCCGATGAAGGCCGTCATCATCTTCGCGCGCAAGCTCGGTGAGGTGCTCACGGAGGCCGGCCAGTTCACCGACGCCGAAGGCGTGTTGCGAGAGGCGCTCGACGTCGCGGGGCCGAGCAGCTCGGATCGCGCCCGCGTCCTCGGCGCGCTCGCGCAGGTCTCGGCGGTCCGCGATCGCAACGACGAAGCGCAACGCTACCTCCACGAGGCGTTGGAGCTCGCGTTCGCGTCGGGCGCGCAAGACCTGCTCCTGTCGCTCGAAGGTCTGAAGAAAGAAATCGCGGTCTGATCCGCGCGATCCCGCCGTTCGGCCGGCAGAAGCGCCGGCGAAGGTGATAGAAAAGCGGCGTGCGACACATCTCGCGCTGGGACCTCGACAAGACGTACCTGCGGACGGATTTCGACTCCATGCGAGATCTCGTCCGCACGGCGTTCGAGCGCCCGGACGAGAAGCGGACGAACCCCGGCGCGGCGACGCTCCTGCGCGAGATGGCGCGCGCCGGCGTGTCGATCCACATCCTCTCGGGATCGCCCGAGCAGATGCGGCGGCGCCTCGAGGACAAGCTCCGGCTCGACGGCATCCGCTGGGACAGCTTCGTCCTCAAGCCGAACCTCCAGAACCTGCTCCGCCTGCGGTTCCGCGCCCTGCGCGACCAGCTCGGCTACAAGCTCCCGTCGCTCCTGAAGGCGCGCGCCTCGGAGGGACCGATCGCCCTGGAGTCGCGCGAGACGCTCTTCGGCGACGACGCGGAGGCCGACGCCTTCGTCTATTCGCTCTACGCCGACGTCTTGGCCGGGCGCGTGAGCGACGCCGTCGTCGCGCGCATCTGCGAACGCGGGCGCGTCTACGAAGACGTCGTGAAGAAGACGATCGACCTCGTCCACGGCATCGCGCCGCGCGAGGTGGTCGAGCGCGTGCTCATCCACCTCGACCAACAAACGCCGCCCGACGATTTCCGGATCTACGGCCCGCGCGTCGTGCCGTTCTACAATTACTTGCAAGCTGCATTCGTCGTCCACGAAGACGGGCGCATCCCCGCCGAGGGCGTGCTCCGCGTCGCGAGCGAGCTCGTGACCCAGCACCGCTTCGACGGCGACGCCCTCGCGCGGAGCTACGCCGATCTCGGCCGACGCGGGCACCTCGCCGGCACGAAAATCGACGACCTGAAGGGTGCCCTCGAGACGTGGCTGCGCGATCCGCGCGCGCCGGCCAAGGATCCGCTCACGGTCATGGTCGAGCGCCTCCCCGCCTACGCCGACCAGGCGCGCCGGAGCTGGATCGACCCCGAAGAGCGCGCGAGCATCGACTACCTCGAGCTCGTCTCCGCCCACAACCGGCGCCGCTCGAAGAAGAAGCACTGAACGCGCGGCAGAGCGCGGGATTCACGCCTCCGTAGAGGACCACGCCAGAGGAACACGTCAGAGGAACACGTCAGAGGAACACGCCATGTCGAACGCCGCACGAACCACCCCGCCCGCGCCCCGCGTCGTGATCACAGGCGCGTCGACCGGCATCGGCCACGCCCTCGCAAAGACCTGGGCCACGCGCGGCGCGAGCGTCGTCCTCTGCGCGCGCGACGAAGCCCGCCTCACCGCGCTCGCCGCCGAAATCGAAGCCGCTGGCGGACGCGCGTTCGTGGTCGCCGGCGACGTCACCGACGACGCGCACCGCACGAGGCTCGTCGCGGAGGCCGTCCGCCTCATGGGCGGCATCGACGTCTTGGTGAACAACGCCGGCCGCGGGTTTTACGCGCCCTTTTCGGCCATCGACCTCGACGAGCTCCGCGGGCTCTTCGAGCTCAACGTCTTCGCGCCCCTCCGGCTCTCCCAGCTCGCCGCGCCGCACCTCGAGCGCTCACGCGGCGCCGTGGTCATGATGTCGTCCGTCGCGGGCGTGCTCGCCCCGCCGAAATACGCCGCGTATTCGGCCTCGAAATTCGCGCTCGAAGCCCTCTCCATGGCGATGCGCGCGGAGCTCGCCGAAAAGGGCGTGCGCGTCGTCGTCGTCCGCCCCGGTCCCGTAGCGACGCCGTTCCGCGCCAACGCCACGAGGACCGCCGGCGCCGACGAGTTCAACGAGCCCGCCAAGCGCGCCGAGCCCCCCGAGCACGTCGCCCTCGTCACGATCCGCGCGGTCGAGCGCGGCAACCCCGTCGTCGAAACGAGCGCGTTCGTCCGCCTGGCCGGCGCCATCTCGCGGCT
Organism: Labilithrix sp.; assembly: GCA_044226145.1. Classification (GTDB taxonomy): domain Bacteria; phylum Myxococcota_A; class Polyangia; order Polyangiales; family Polyangiaceae; genus Labilithrix. The sequence continues at coordinate 19,809 of JBGAHN010000003.1, forward strand.
CTCCCCGGGCTCGCTCCGCGTGGTCATGCGCTCGCTGGCGCGAAAATCGGCGCCCCGACGAAACGCGAGCGCGAGCGAAAAGGCAGAGGATCTGAAGGCCGAGGAGTGCTAGCCTAGGACCCCTTCGCGAACGCCCACCAAGAGGCGTATTCGATGGCTTTGGTTTCGGACGAGGGCTCCTGTGGACAGTGATCTCGCAGATGCGGTCGAAAACCTGAAAGCGGTCTTCCAGCGTCGAAAGCTCGAGTGCTCGTTCGGCAAAGCCGACAAGGCGCTCGTCGAAGACCTGAAGAAGAAACTTCGCGTTCCCTCCCGCATCCGAAGTTTCCTGCTCGACGCCGACCCCCTGAAGGTCGAGACGGTCACCCCCGTCGAGCGCGTGCGTCTTTTGCCCGCGGCCGAGCTCGAGAAGGCCCAGCAAGCCATCGTCGCGCCCCCGGAAGGCGGAACCCCGCCGGCGGACTGGAAGAGCTCGTGGGTCGTCATCGGCGAGAGCTCGCTCCTCGGCGATCCGTACTTCCTCGACGTGTCGAAGCCCGATCCCGAGGGCGACTGCCCCGTCTACACGGCGATGAGCGGGCAAGATCGCTGGAACCCGACGCTCGCGGCGTCGAGCTTCGCGCAGTTCCTCCGGATCCTCTCCACGGCCATGGAAGTCGCCGCCGGGTTCGGTGACGCCATCATGGACGACGAAGACGAAGACAGCTTCCGCGAGAGCCTCGGCCCGAAGATCAAGGTCATCGACGCCGCGGCCCTTCGCGCGGGCCACTGGACCTGACCGCATGGTCGAGGTCGCGTACGCGCAGAGCCGCTACCGGGCGCCCGAAATCGCGCACGAGTACGGGCCGAACGTCCGCCTGCTCGACGATCCGGTCGCCTGGACGCAGCTCGCCCGCCTCTGCGCGCGCGAGACCGTGCAGCCCGAGGTCGGTCAGCTCGTCCGCGACTTGTACCGCAAGCTCGCGCAGGTCGTCCTCGCCGCCGAGTTCCCGCGCGAACGCGTCGCCGTGCCGACGCGCATGGTGATCCACTCGCCCGAAGCGGTCTACCGCGGCATCGCGCTCGACCCGTCGACGAAGTGCGTGACCGTGGGCATCGCGCGCGCCGGCACCATGCCCTCGCAGGTGGTCTACGATCTCCTGAACCAGGTCATCGACCCGTCCGGCGTTCGCCAAGATCACCTGTTCATGTCGCGCGAGACCGACGCCGACGGCAAGGTCATCGGCGCGACGTGGCACGACGCGAAGATCGGACGCGACGTCGAGGAGCGCATCTTGCTCGTCCCCGATCCGATGGGCGCGACGGGCTCGTCGATCAACAGCGCGCTCACGCACTACAAGACGCGCCTCGAGGGCAAGCCGAAGATGTGCATCACGATGCACCTCATCGTGACGCCGGAGTTCATCCGCAACGTCCTGCGCGAGCACCCCGAGACGATCATCTACGCGCTACGCCTCGACCGCGGCCTGAGCCCGGCGAAGGTCCTCCAGGCGACCCCCGGCAAGTTCTGGGACGAAGAGCGCGGCCTCGACGAGCGCCACTACATCGTGCCGGGCGCCGGCGGCGTCGGCGAGATCCTCAACAACGCCTGGGTGTAGCTTCCCCGTCGTCGTCAGGCGTGAGGCGCGCGGGGCCGCACGCCCGCGTCTTCTCATCCACGCTGTCGCAGCATGGCTTCGAGCTCGGCGACACGCCGGTTCGCGGCCTCGAGCTCTTTGGCGTGAGCTTCGGCCTCCGCGCGGCGAGCCTCGGCCTCCGTCAGAACGAGGTTCCGGCCTTCCGGATCGTACGCGAGCCGAAGCCCGTCGAGATCTTCGAGCCGCGCCACGACGAGCGTGAGATCGAGCGTCAGGCACGGCGTCCGCTCGTCCTCGACGACGCGCTCGACGAGATCCTGATCGATGCGATCCCATACACGGAGGCGACGCCCCGGTTTCCCATCTGCGTGGAACACGACGAGCTCGCGAACCCCGAGCGCGCGGTAGCGCTGGAATTTCTGCTCGAACGTCAGCTTCTCGGGCGAGTCGCTCGGCGACAGCACCTCGAACGCGAGCTCCGGCGTGCCGCCCTCCCACGTCTTCCATGACTCGAAATGGTGCTGCGGGACGTTCAGCTTCACCAAGCCGTCGGGGGCGAGCGCTCGCTTCGGGTTCGCGGCGTCGAAGTACAAGAACACGTCGGTCGCCACCAAGTGCTCAGGACCGACCGCCGTACGCAGAAGCGCGTAGAGCAGGTCGCAAAGGCGATGGTGGCGGGTGCTGACGGGCATGCGTTCCCACTCCGGCTCGCACGTCGGAAAACGAAGGGGTTCGACGGGCCGAACGTGCCGGAGTGAGCGAGCATCCACCGAAGTCACGCCCCGAAGGGTAGCGCAAAGCGATCGCGCCGCCATGCTCTGCCATGAGCACGCGACGTACCGCTTTCGCGATCGAACGATCCCGCAAGCTTGCGCGAACGCCGATCTGGCCAGGCCATGGCCCGCGCTGGCCTGCGCGCGCGAGGGCCACCCGACACGAGGCCGACGGGACGACTTCGCGAAGGCCCGATCCGCACGCGCGCCACGCCTCGGCGGCGAATCCGCTCAGGACTCTTCGAGGTACTGCTTCTTGATCAACTTCACGAGGATGTTGATCGTGTCGAGGTCCGTCGACGGGCTCTTGTTGAGCACGGTCTCGAGGTGACCGAAGTTGTGCACGAGCTGCAGGATGTCGAGCTCCTCGGGCTTGAGCTCCTTGAGCGGCGCGGTGAGCGGCGACGGCAACGCGAAGCGCGTGCTGAGCTCCGGCAGCTGGTTCTTCGCCTCGTTGAACTCGTCGAGCTGGCGCAGGCCCTCCATGAGGAGCTCTTGCACGCCGAGGTTCATCTCGTTCGGGAACTCGCGCTCGTCCGGCGGATCGAGATCGAACAACCCCTTTTGCCACGTGAGCATCCGGAAGATGCTCTTCATCGGCGGCACTTCGTCGAGATCGTTGATCGACGCGTAGTAGATGACGCCCTTGCGCAGGTAGATCTTGCCGACGTCGTCCGTCTCGGTGCGGACCACGAGGACGCCGTTCTTCTTCGACGTCGAGAAGAGCTGGAGCAAGTCGGGCAGCGGCACCTCTTCGATGCTGCCGCTCATCGTCCGCGCCTGCGTCGTGCGGCGCGCGGCGGCGACGTTCTCCAGATCGCGCTTGGCGTCCATGCTCTCGGTGCGCGGGCCTTCCGTCGCGGCGATCACCTTGAGGATGCTCGTGCCGATGAGGACGCGATCGCCCTCCTTGAGGCGCGCGCGCTTGATCTTCTCACCGTTGACGAACGTGCCGTTCGTCGAGCCGAGGTCTTCGATCCAGATCTGATCGCCCTGCATGTTGATGCGCGCATGCTTGCGGCTCACCATGTCTTCGACGAGCACCATGTCGAGATCGCTCGAGCGACCGACGATGATGACGGGCTTCTCGCTCCCGATCGGAAACTCCCCGCCTTGGTACTTGCCGCTGATGAACCGCAAGACGTAGGAGCGAGCTCCCGCTCCGGGACGCATCGACGACATGGAGGATGCCTTCTGGGCAGGATCTTGCATCGTGAGGGAAAAACCGAGGGACGGAGGTGAAGCTCGAAAGCGGCGTCGGGCTCGCGCGGCGGACGGATCAGGCGTCCGGAAACGTTCGCCAAATACCAAACAGAAGACTAACGAGGCCGACCAAAGATGGTCAAGTCGCGGTATGGAAACCGACGAGGCCATGGCGTCGGAGAAGAACGACAAGGAGCACACGGGTGCGGAGGGGTCCGGAGCCCGTTCCGAGTCGATTTCGGGCCCGCTTTCGGGGCACGCGTTCGCGCCACGACGTGTTTTCGACGACGAAGGCGACGCTTTCGGCACCCACCGCGCGATCGAGCCGCGTCGAGCGCTGCCGCAGCCGGCCGAGCGCGTGGACAACGATTTTTCACGGCTTTTCGCCGGTGAGCTCCTCCTTTCCGTCGACACGCTGAACATCGACGCGGCGAGCTTCCGCCAAATGGAGGAGCACGACGCGGGCGCCGGATCCGCGGAATCGGAGTCCACGGAGTCCATCGAGGACCGCGTCGGGAAACGTGTGCTCGAGACGGTTCGGGCGCGCGGCAAACAGCACAACCCCGTGACGGGCTCGGGCGGGATGCTCCTCGGGCGCGTCCTCCAGGTGGCGAAAGGCCATCCGTCGACGACCGGCGAGGCGGAGCCGCTCGCTCCCGGCGATCGCGTCGCCACGCTGGTTTCCCTGTCGCTGACCCCGCTCCGGGTCGATCGCGTGCGCGACGTGCGCCGGGAAAGCGCGCAGCTCGACGTCGAAGGCGAAGCCGTTTTGTTCGCGAGCGGTGCTTACGCGCGCCTGCCAGACGATCTCCCGGAGCGCCTCGCCCTCGCCGTCCTCGACGTGGCCGGCGCGGCGCCTCAAGTGGCCCGACTCGCGGCCCCAGGATCGTGCGTGTGCATCCTGGGCGCGGGCGGAAAGAGCGGCATCCTGTGCGCGGCCGAAGCGCGGCGGCAGGTAGGTCCGAGTGGGCGCGTCATCGGCGTCGAGAGCCATGCGCCGTACGCGGACGATCTGCGTCGCCTCGGCTACTGCACGGACGTTCTGACGCTCGACGCGCGCGATCCCGTGGCCGTCCGCCGCGCGGTCCTCGACGCCAACGGAGGCCGCGAGGTCGATCTCGCCTTGTCGTGCGTGAACGTGACCGACGCCGAGATGAGCGCCGTGCTCGTCACGCGCGATCGCGGCCGATGCTACTTCTTCGCGATGTCGACGAGCTTCACGAAGGCGGCCCTCGGCGCGGAGGGCGTCGGCAAGGACGTCGAGCTGATCATCGGAAACGGCTTCGCGCACGGACACGCCGCGCACACGCTCGCGATGATGCGCGATTTCCCCGAGCTCCGCGCCCTGTTCGAAAAACGCTACGGCTGACGCGCGCGAGGACGGCACGCGCCGAGGACGGCCCGGCGCCGCGCCCTTCTTCGATTGACGGGCCCCTCCGCGCGAGGTTGGATCCGCCGCCATGACCCACGCCCCGCGCTCGATCGACGACGTCGCCAAGGAACTCGGACTCGGACGCGACGACTACGAGGTCTACGGTCGCGGCAAGGCGAAGCTCGAGCTGTCGCTGCTCGACGCCACGTCGACGACGCCGACGAAGAAGGGGCGGCTCGTGCTCGTGACGGCGATCAACCCGACGCCCGCGGGCGAAGGCAAGACGACCACGTCGATCGGCCTGGCGATGGGGCTCCGGCGCATCGGCAAGGACGCCATCTTGGCGCTGCGCGAGCCGTCGCTCGGTCCGGTGTTCGGCGTCAAAGGCGGAGGCACGGGCGGAGGCAAGGCGTCGCTCACGCCCGCCGACGACATCAACCTCCACTTCACGGGCGACATCCACGCCATCACGACGGCGCACAACCTGCTCTCGGCGCTCGTCGACAACGCCTTGCACTTCCACGACGAAATCGACGGCAAGGGTGAGCTCGATCCGCGGCAAGTCACGTGGGGGCGCGCGCTCGACATGAACGACCGCTCGCTCCGCAAGTGCGTCGTCGGGCTCGGCGGCAAGACCGGCGGCGTCCCGCGCGAAGAGCGCTTCGACATCACGGCGGCGAGCGAAATCATGGCGATTTTGGCGCTCTCGTCGAGCTACGCCGACCTCGAAGAGCGCCTCTCGCGCGTCGTCGTCGGCAGCACCTACGAAGGACATCCCGTCACGGCCGGCGACCTTCAGGCATCGCGCGCGATGACCGCCGTGCTGCGCGACGCGCTCAAGCCGAACCTCGTCCAGACCGCCGAGGGCGGACCGGCCATCGTCCACTGCGGGCCGTTCGGCAACATCGCGCACGGGTGCAACAGCGTGCTCGCGACACGCCTGGCGACGAAGCTCGGCGACTACGCCATCACCGAGGCGGGCTTCGGCTTCGATCTCGGCGGCGAGAAGTTCCTCGACATCAAGTGCCGGCAAGCGGGCCTCTGGCCGCGGGCGGTGGTGATCGTCGCGACGCTCCGCGCGCTCAAGATGCACGGCGGCGCCCCCGTGAAGACGTGCGCCGAGCCCGACGAGGCGAGCCTCGCGCGTGGCATCGAGCACCTCGAGAAGCACCTCGAGACCGCGCAGGCGTTCGGCCTCGTGCCGATCGTCGCGATCAACGTCTTCCCGAACGACACGGCCGGCGAGCTCGAGCTCGTCGAGCGCGCCGTGGAGAAGCTCGGCGCGCGGTTCGCCCGATCGGAGGGGTTCGGCAAGGGCGGCGAAGGAGCCATCGAGCTCGCGCGCGTCGTCGCCGAGGTGGTCGACGCGACGGACGCCGTCCCGCCGGCCCCGAAATACGTCTACGACTCGGCCGATCCGCCGAAGGAGAAGATCCGCAAGATCGCGCGCACCGTGTACGGGGCCGCGGACGCGCACTTCACGGCCGCCGCGGACAAGCAGCTCCGCCGGATGGTCGACCTCGGCCACGGCCAGCTCCCCATCTGCATGGCGAAGACGCAGATGTCGCTGAGCGACGATCCGGCGCTGTACGGCCGTCCGCGCGACTTCGTCGTGACGGTGCGCGAAGTGCGGCTCAGCGCGGGCGCGGGCTTCCTGGTGGCGCTCACGGGCGACATGATGACGATGCCGGGCTTGCCGCGCGTGCCCTCTTCGCGAGGCATCCGGCTCCTCGACGACGGCAAAATCAAAGGCCTGATGCAGAACGACTGACGGCCGCCGTCACTCCGACTTCGGCAGCGACTCGGCGGTCAGCGACGACGGCGGTGGCGTCGTCAACGACTCGCCCGCGCCCGGCAGTTGGATGACGAACTTGCTGCCGAACCCCGCCTGGCTCTGCACGTGGATGTTGCCGCCGGCGTTCTGCACGATGCTCTGGCTGATCGCGAGCCCGAGGCCGGTCCCCTGTTCTTTCGTCGTGAAGAACGGGACGAAGAGGTTCTTCAGGACCTTCTGGCTGATGCCGGGCCCCGTGTCCTGGACCGCGATCTCGACGATCTCGGGATCTTCGGTGCGCGCCAAGAACGACCGCTCGCTCGACGGCCCCGCGGAGATCCACGAGCTGCGCGGCGCGCGCCGCTGCGAGGTGCTGATCGTCACGCGTCCGCGCCCGTCCATCGCCTGGATGGCGTTCTGCACGAGGTTCAAGAGGACCTGCCGGAGCTTCTCGGGGTCGATGCGCGCGCGCGGCAGCGACTCGGCGAGCTCGAGGCGCACCTCCGTCTCCTCGCTCTTCTGGCTCGCGAGGATCTGCATCGTGCGACGGACCGCCGCGTTGATGTCGACGGGCACGGGGTTGCCCGCGTGCGGCCGCGCGTAGTCGAGGAAGCTCCCGACGACGCGGTTCAGCCGGTCGGTCTCTTCGAGGATGATGCCGAGGAACTCCTTGCTCGTCGGATCGCCCGCGCCGGCCTCCACTTCTTCGAGGAGCTGCGCCGCGCCCTTGATGGCGCCGAGCGGGTTCTTGACCTCGTGCGCGAGCCCCGCGGCCATCGATCCGAGCGCGGCGAGGCGATCGCGATCCTTCATGCGCGCGTAGATGCGGCTGTTCGCGATCGCGACGCCCATCTGCGCGGCGACCATCTCGAGGAGCGAAATCTCCTCCGGGGTGAACGCGTCGCGGACCCGCTCGTCGGCCACGCACAAGAGTCCGACGAGCTCCTCGCCGTCGCCGCGGATCGCGAGCACGACCGCGCTCTGCAGCGGGCCGAGCGCCGCGGCGGCCGTCAAGAGAGGGGCCATCGCTTCCCGGACCGAAGCCGGCGCGCGTTCGTGCGAGCCCGCCTCCGCTTCCCGCGCGACTTCCTCGAGCGAGAGCGACAAGCCGAGCCGTTCGAGGAGCGGCCGCATCGCGAGCGTCTCGAGGCGAGGGCGCGGCGCCGCCCCGAACGAGCCCACGAGATCGAAGCCGGCGTCGTCCAAGTCCCGGAGGTACACGGCGCACGACGTGACGCGTCGCGAGCGCTCGAGGCCCGCGAGGACGACTTGGATCATCTCCTCGTTCTCGAGCGTGTGCGCGAGCCTCCGCCGGAGCTCCATGACGCTCGTCTCGAGGTCGTAGCGTTCCCGGAAGAAAAAGCGATGGATGCGCGTCTCGACTTCATGCTCGAGCGGCTCGAACAAAACCAAGAAGACGATCGCGACGAGGACGGCATTCAAATACATCGCGCCGAACCGGCCGATGTACGTGATGAAGAAATAGAAGATGCCCGCGAGCGCGAAGGCGAGCGCGGTCGACACCAGGAGCCGCCCGACGAGCTCGTAGAGATCCGCGAGGCGCGGGCGCGCGAGCGACTCGGCGAGCACGAAGAGGAAGATGACGGCGAGCACCGCGCCGATTGGCGGCAGGTACACGCCGAGGAACGAGACGAAGTCGGCCAGCGTGAACGTCATCGCCAGCGCACCGACGGTGGCGAGGAACCGCGTGCGATCGCGGACGGCACGCGACGGGCTCGCCTGGCCGCGCCGCCAGAGCGAGAGCAGCGCCGCGGCGAGGAGCCCGAAGACGTAGAGGTAGACCGCGCCGAGCACCAGCGCCCGCACCGCCGCCGACGCGCCTTGGTAAGGCGACAAGACGACGGCGAGCATCGGTACGCCGAGCGCCGCCGCCACGCGCCCGAGACGCGACCGAATCTTCGCGTCCGCCGGCGCCTCTTCGTCGATCGGCGTGATCGAGCGGAAAAGGTGCACCGCGAACTGCGGAAGGAGCACCGTCAATACGCCCGTCGCGCGCTCGAAGATCGCCTTCTGCGCGTCCTGCATGAGGTCCGCGAGCGATTGGCTCACGTACCAGAAGGCGAGGCACGTCGAGAACGCCGCGAACAACCAGTGCTGGGTGCGACGCCCGCGGAGGAGCATCGAGAGCCCGATCGCGAACGCGATGACGCCGCAGAAGAGGGTCGTTCGTGCGCGAAGATCACCCACGCGGCAAGGCTACAGCGGTCCCGTGGGTCGAACCGCGGATTTCGTCGGGATGGATGAGCCGACGAAAAAGCTGCGCCGATGCGCGACGACTACTTCGACGAGCCCGAGCCCGAGCGTTGGCCGCTGCCACGGCTCGGCGAGCCCGACCAAGGCACGGGATTGGGTCCCTGGGTTTCGCCTTTGTTCGGAGCGAACGACTCGAACTGCCGAAGGTTGGCGTCGAGGGCAAACGGACCCTTCGTCGAAGATCCGCCCGCGTTCGAATCGTCGTCGCCAGGTGCGGTCGACGAGACGTCGCTCTCCAACGTCTGTTCGTCGTCTTCGGCGCCCGTTTGCACGGCGCACGCCGGGAGCGCGAACGCGAGGAGAAGAAGGCAGCGCGAAAAGATCCCGAACCGGTTCATGAGCTTCCCTCGGAAGAATACGCCGAAAGTCCGTACTGTTTCACGAGTTGTGACAAACGCGGACGTTTCATGCCCAAAAGCGACGCCGCCCGCGTGATATTCCCTTGTGTTTCCGAAAGCGCCCGGGCGATGCAATCCCGCTCGATTTGACGCTTCATGTCGGAAAGTGAGACGGTCCCCTGCCGGACGCACGAGTACGCGGCCGACGTGACACCGGACTCTTCTTCGGGGAGCACACCGCTCACGTCGTCGTCGCCGAACACCTCGCCCGAGAGGCTCGCCGGGGGCGGCGGCAGGAGGCTGCCTCGGATCGACAGCGACGGCGGCGGCTGCGACGCGGGGCCGGATTGCGCGAGCTCGCGGAGATCGTCGACGTTGTCGATGAGGTCGCCCATGCGAATCTCGGAGCCTTCCGCGAACAGCGACACCGCGCGGAGCACGTTTTCGAGCTCGCGAACGTTGCCCGGCCACCGGTGGCGGCTGAGCAAATCCACGGCGTCGCGCGCGAGCGTCTTCGGCGACTCGTCGCGCTCGGCGGCGATGCGCGCGAGCAGGTGTTCCGCGATTTTCGGCAGATCGCCGATGCGCGCGCGCAGGGCCGGGACCTCGAGCGTGATGCCCCGGAGCCGGTAGTAGAGATCCTCGCGGAACTCGCCGCGCTCGACCATCGCCCGGAGATCGCGGTGCGTCGCGCAGATGATCCGGACGTTGGCGCGGATCGACTGCGTCCCGCCGACGCGCTCGAAGGTCTTCTCTTGGAGCACGCGCAGGAGGGCGACCTGCGTGCGCGGGGAGATGTCGCCGATCTCGTCGAGGAAGAGCGTGCCTCCTTCGGCGAGCTCGAAGCGTCCGCGACGGCGCGCGCTCGCGCCGGTGAACGCGCCTTTTTCATGACCGAAGAGCTCCGACAGGAGGAGCGTCTCGACCAGCGCCGCGCAGTTGACGCTGACGAGCGGTCCCGTCGCCCGATCGCTCGCGCGATGAAGGGCCTCGGCCACGAGCTCCTTGCCCGTGCCGCTCTCGCCGCGGACGAGCACGGTGGCGTTCGAACGCGCCACTTTTCGAATGGCGGTGTTGAGCGCACGAATCGACGGATCGTCGCCGACGAGCTCGCGGGCCATGCCGGTATCGTTCGACACCGGCATGCGCGAAAGCGGCGCGATCTCGTCTTCCGACTTCAGCTCGCAATCCGCCAACGACGTCGAGAGGCGCGAGATCGCGACGACGTCGGCCTTGGCGAGGTACGCGGCGCGCACGTCGGGAGGAAGCGTCGCCGCGATTTGATCCCGAAGCGCGGTGGCGCGGCCGATCTGCGCCTGGGCGTCGAGGACGTTGCCTTGATCGCGGGAGATGGTCGACAGCAGGAGGTAGATCTCGGCGAGGAGATCGACTTCCTTCGCCTCGTGGACGAGGGCGCACGCGTCGCGCGCCGCATCGAACGCGGGCTTGCCCACGGCGCGGAGATGATGCGCCGCCAGGATCGCGAACTCGGCCTTCGCGCGGGCGCTCTTCACGGTCTTGGAGGCGTGCGCCAACATCGCTTCGGCGCCGCGGACGTCGCCTTCCTCGAGGGCGATGCGAACCGAAACCGCGCGGATGACCTCGATCGTCTGAAAATCGCGCGAAACTTCGGCGTCGATGAGCGCGGCTTCGATCTCGCGACGCGCGAGCTCGCTGTTCCCGCGAGCCAGCGCGATTTGGGCAGCCACGCGCTTGAAGTTGGCGGACAACGTCGGGATGGACTTCGTGGCGACGCCGCTCGAGAGCAGGCGGCGGCCGAACGCGACGCCGTGCTCCGCGTGGGCGATGAGGCCGAGGAAAAGCCTGACGTCGGCGAGGTTCGTGATGGACGTCAGCGCGAGACGAGGACCGAGCACGGAGTGCGGGTATCGGACCGTCGCCTCCCAATGCGCGAGCGCGCCGCCGTAATCCCGCTGGCTGAACGCGATGACGCCGAGGTTCAGGTGCGCGTGCGCGACGGCCTGATCGATGCCCCAACGTTCGCCGTCTTCGCGGACGAGCTCGAGGATGGCGCGGGCGTCGTCGAGCGCGCCCTTCGACAAGAGCGCGATGCCGCGGTTGACGCGCGCGCGGAGCTCGGAAGAACGTTCGCCCGCCGCCGAAGCATCGAGCGCGTCTTCGGCGAACGACGCGTCGGCTTCGTCCCAACGACCTTCCGCGAGGAGGACCTTGCCGATGGTGTTGCGCACCGCGAGCTTCGTGTGCGCGGACTTCGTCGACGCCATCGCGCGTTCGGCACACGCCGTCGCGTCCGCGAGCTGGCCGGCGAGGTAGTCGACCTCCGCGAGCTCCGCGAACGTCTTCGCGCGCAGCTCCGCGTCCTGCGTGAGCGAGAGCGCCTTGTTCAACGAGATGCGCGCCGCGACGATGTCGCCGAGCGCCGCCAGCGCGCGCCCCATGAGGAGCGACACCGTCGGCTCGGCCGCGTCGATGGCGGCCGCGCTCTCGCACCAACGCTGCGCCTCGCGCGCTTCACCGATCGCGAGCGCGCGCTCGGCCGCGCGGACACGGAGCGCGAGCCCCGCTTCGCCGCGGACGGTTTCCAGCGCGTCGAGCCAGGTCCGACCGATCTCGCGCGCGGCCTTCGGGTCGGACGCCGCGCGAAGGGCCTTGTCCATCGCCACGTCGGCGTCGTCGATCCGTCCCGCGCCGACCAAGAGCTCGGCGGCGCGCGCGTACGCCCACGGATCGGGCGTCGTGCCGGGGCCCGCGAGCAGGTGCGCGGCTTCGACCTGGAGGTCTTGCAGATCGAGCTCGCCCTGGACCTTGGAGACCCACGGCAGCACCGTCACGAGCGACTCGTTCCGGACGACGGCGCCGCTCGCCACGAGCTCGTCGATCGCGTCGTTCGCCGCGATGACGGAGAGCGGCAACGAACGCCCCGCGAGGACGAGGCAGCCGAGCCAGCGGCGCGCGCGATCGCTCAGGCCATGGAGCGTCGACTCCGCCTTCGGCGAGAGACGCCGAACGAAGCTCCACCACGTGTCGAGCGATTCGAGATCGGCGCTCGAGAAATTCGTCCAGACCTCTTCGGCCACTCCGCTCAGCCAACGGAGCTTGTCGGCTTCGCCGAGCGCGGGATCGAGCACGTACGTCTCGGTTTCGTTCGCGCCTTGATCGGCCATCGAAGCTTCGATGGCGGCCGCCGGGTCGTCCGTGACGAGCACGAAGAGCGACGAGCTCGTCGGGCCCGACATGCGACGCGCCAGCTCGTCGACCACGGCTCCGTCCCAAGTCTCGGCTTTGGGGAGCGTGAGGAGGACGTGCGCGCCACGCTCGACGATCGCGCGCGCCAACGTCTCCGCGCACGCCGACGCGTCGCTCGGGACCTCGACGCCGAGCTGCATGGCGAGCTCGCACGAAACCGGCACGTGAACCCCGCCCCGCGACGCGTCGAGCGCCGTGAGCACGTTCGCTCGGTTCGCGCGCAACCGCCGCGCGAGGTGCGCGATCAGCGCGACGTGCGAGCTTCGCGGGGCGGACACGACGACCACTCCCGGAACCAAGGGGAACGTCGCGACGCGGTCGTCCAAATCGACGAACCCACGCCCGCGGCGCGCATCACGTGCGCCCGGAAGCGAAACGACGTTGTGGATGGGGAGCGAGAAAGCCAACGGGCGAAACCTAGCCGATGGGAGATCCGGTTCAAGGACGGAAGAGCCTCTCTTACGTCTCCAAAGGTGGGTTCTGTGGGGGAACGTGCTTCGGTGCAAGTAAGGCGCTTTTTACGCTTTCATATCGAGGGCCTAGGAACCATGACCCGAATCGGGAAACGCGCAAGGTATCCCTTTCGATAGCGTCCTCAGGGCCGCACCGGCGACTTCTTGCGCACCGCCGACTTCTTGCGCGCCGCCGACGCCGAGCGCGCCACCGGCTTCTTTCGCGGCTTCGTCGCATGGGCCTTGGTCGGATCGAGCCACGCCTTCGCGCGGACGAGGACGTGCTCGATGCCGTCGAAGTCCTTCGGGGGCGCTTCGCCGAGGGCGCGCGCGATGGGGAGCTGCGCCCACGTGCTCGCGAGGTAGATCGGCAGGAGCTCCGGGAAGCGCTCGCGCAGCAAATCGATTTGCCGCCCGATGCCCGCCGCGTCGCCGCGTCGAACGGGGCCCGTCAGCGCGTCCGGGAAGCCGAGCGCCTCGACGTTGTCGGCCACGCTTCGCAGGAGCGGACCGAGGAGCTTGGGCGCGTCGGACGCCGGCACGCCCGAGGCTTCGAGCAGCTTCGCGCCCATCGCGGAGAGAGCGGCCGCGCCGTTCGCGACGATGCCGGCCGCGGCGTGGTAGCCGACGGTGTCGAGCCCCGGGAACGTGCGGGGGCTCATCCCGAGCTTCTTGGCGAGGCGACGCGCGCGGGTGACGGCGGCCGCGTCGCCTTGCACGTGCACGTTGCCGCGTGTGAGCGTCGGGAACGACGTCCGCGACGCGAAGGAGATCATCGGGTGCATCTGCGCGACGCCGGCCGTCACGGGCGCGAGCGCGCGCAAGACGTCGGCGGAACGCGCGCCGGCGTTGTGGACGACGACGGCCTTCTTCTTGACGATGCCCGAGGACGCGAGCTCCTCGGCGAGCGGCTCGAGCGCGCGATCACGGACCGCGAGGACGACGACGTCGGCGTCGATGGGCTTCTTGGGGAGGCCCTTGCGCGCGGGGCGCAGCGTCACGCGCACGCCACGTTCTTCGAGCGCATGCGCGAGCGCGCGCCCCACCTTGCCGGCACCGAAGACGAAGACCTTCATGCGATCTTCTCTCTTCGCGACGGCTCCGCGCGTCAAGGACGGGCGTACAGGCGGTGCGCACGGACGAACGCGAGCACCTCGCGCGGCACGAAGTCTTCGAGGTCCGACCAGCGCTCCGCCGCGATCATGGCGCGCACTTCGGTGCTGGAAATCGCGGGGAGGACGGCGGGCGGCGCGCCTTCGTACGCCACGCCGACGCGACCGAGCACGATCGGCGGCGCGAGCTGGGCGATGCGATCGAACCCGAACCACTTCGACGACTCGACGACGAGATCGGCGCCCATGACGAAGCGCATCGACCACGAAGGGTGCTGGGCGTGCAGGTGCTCGAGCGTGCGGAGCGTGCGGCTCTCGCCCCCGAGCTCCTCCTCGACGCGCGAGATCGAAACGCGCGGGAGGAAGCCCATGGCCTTCTCGCACATGGCGACGCGGTCTTCGTAGGGGGCGAGCTCCTTGGCGAACGGGTGGCGGAACGTCGGCACCACCAGGACGCGCGCGACGTCGAAGCGCGCCAGCACGACGGCGACGGCGAGCACGTGGGCGAGGTGCGGAGGGTTGAAGCTCCCGCCGAAGATCGCCGTGATCGGCCCTTCGTTCGCCGTCGAGGACGACGCGTCAGCGACGGCGGGCGACGCCTTGTCCCGTGCGTGGCTCACGACTCGTCCTGGGGAGGTTCTTTGGATTCGCCGACGCGTGCGACGACTTCCTTCTGCGTGAGCGTGCCGTCGACGTCGTGGATCGCGACCGTGACGTCGCCGTGGGCGTCTTCGACGACGGCGACCCCGCCGCCCTCGGACTGCATCGTCCCGGGGGACACGAACCAACGCGCGCCGACGCGACGGACGACGGGCTGATCGCTGCGGCCGAAGAAGAGGAGGTGCGCGGCGAGAATGTCTTCCTCCTCGAGCTGCGCCCTGTCGTCGATCAAGACCGCGACGAAATCGCCGATGGTCTCGATCGTGCGCCCGCGCTCCTCGGGGAGGGCTTCGAGGGCCTTGAGTCGCAACCGCGCGCGCTCGCGCGCGACGAAGCGATCGATGTCGGCCGCCGATCCCACCGGGGCGAGCTCGGCCGCGCGGCGCCACGCGCCATCATCGCTCGGATCGTCGCCGACGAGCTTCTTGGCCCACGCGGCGACGACCTGGTCGAGCGCGCCGTCCTGCCCGAGGTAGATCGCGCGGTCCACGCGGGCCCGGTTCAAGAGGAACTCGGCGGCGCGACCGAGGGCGGCGACGTCCCCGTTCGATGGGCCGAGAAGTCCGAGGCGCATGGGAGTCATCGAAAATAGTGCCACGGCGCGCGCGAGGAAAGGCCGTCCCGCGGAAAAAATCGGCCGAAGACGGCGGGTCGCGCGCGCCTTTGTCCTCCGTTTCTCTCTAAGATGCGGGCGGCATCGATGGTCTCGCCTTATCGAACCGCGCCGATTCGTCGCCCCGTCACGGTCACGCTCGACGGAAAGCCCCTCGTCGCCGAAGAAGGCGAGCCGCTCGCCGCGGCGTTCATCGCCGAGGGCAAGTTGACGCTCGCGCGGAGCCCCAAGTTCCATAGGCCGCGCGGGCCGTCGTGCTTCCGGGGCGCGTGCGACGGGTGCCTCGCGCGCGTCGACGGGGTGCCGAACGTCCTGACGTGCATGGTCCCGGCCGAGGACGGCATGACCGTCACGACGCAGAACCGCGTGGGTTTCCGCGAGGCGGATTTGCTTCGTGTCACGGACTGGTTCTTCCCCGAAGGGATGAACCACCACGAGCTCTTCGCGGGCGTGTTCGGCGTGCAAGCGCTCATGCAGACGTTCGCGAGGCGCGTCGCCGGGCTCGGCAAGCTGCCGGAGCACGCGCTCGCTCCGCGCGAGGCGCGCCGGAGGCACACGGACGTGCTCGTCGTCGGGAGCGGCCCTTCGGGCATGGCGATCGCCTCGCGCATGGCCCGCGCAGGACGTCGCGTCGAGGTCGTCGAAGATCAGCCCGTCTTCGGAGGAGGCCTCCGCGCGCTCGACGGCGAAGCGCTTCGCCCGTTCGCCGAAGGCATGCGCGCCTTCGAGAAAGACGTGGAGCGCGGCGCAGTGCGCCTTCGGACGCGGACGGTGGCCGGAGGGCTCTACGATCGCGACTTGCTCGTCGTGTCGGAAGAGGGCGCCGAGATCCTGACGGCCGACGCCTTGGTGCTCGCGTCCGGCGCGCACGACGGCGTGCTCGCGTTCGAAGGCAACGACTTGCCCGGCGTCGTCAGCGCGCGCGCGGCGGGGTTCCTCTTGGGGCGAAACGTGCTCGTCGGGCAGCGACCGGCCATCGTGGTGTCGAACGGCGGCGGCCCATTCGGTGCATCTTACATGCAAAAATTCCAGCGGCTGGCCGACGTCGAAGAAGGGCGCGACTGGCACGCCGAGATCGTCATGGGTGAGCCCGTCCGCGTCGAGGGCTCGAACCGCGTCTCTTCCGTCGTCGTCCGGACCGAGCACGGTGAACGCGAGATCGTCGCCGACGCCGTGCTCGTCGACGCGCCCCGCGCACCGGCCCACGAGCTCGCGACCCAGGCCGGCGCCGATCTCGTCCACGAGCCGCGTGGGTTCGTGGTCCGCACGAAAGAGGGGCGCGTCGGCGACGGCGTCTACGCGCTCGGGGAGTTGTGCGGGACGTTGCTCGACGCCGCCGCGATCGACGCCGAGGCCGACCGCGTCGCACGGACCATCCTGGGTTCCTGATCGAACTTCGCGACGACCCGCGAACGCCTCCGGCGAAACGAGCGCCGCGCGCGACCCGTTTCGATCGACCGAACGTCCGTCGTCCGACCGAACGTCAATCGTCGACGAGCGGCCCGAAGAGGCCGACGCCGAGCACGAGAGCGACGCACGCCGCCATTCCCATCATGCCGAGGAACCCCGAATAGGACTCGAACGGCAGCGCCTCGAAGGCCTTGCGCGTCCCCACGGCGCCGCAGAGGAGGACCGGCGAGAGCAGCGGGAAGAGCACGATCGCGAGCACCAGATCGCGCGCGCGCGTCCGCACGGTCATGACGCCGAAGAGCGTGCCGACGAGCGACAGCGCGAGCGTGCCGGCGAGCAGGAGCACGACGAACGCGAGCACGTGGACGGAGGCGCCTTCGGTCGCTCGGCCGGCCGCTTCGAACGCGGCGATGCTGCGCGCCGATCCGACCTCGAAGTCGACGTGGAACAGGAACATGCAGAGCAGGACGAGCGGGACCTCGACGGCCGTGATGGTGACGAACGCCGCGAGCGCCTTGCCGAGGAAGATGGCCGGCCGCGGGATCGGCGAAACGAGGAGCCCGGTGAGCGCGGATTCGTCGCGCTCGCGCTGCCAGATGCGCCCGAACGAGAGCACCGACGCGAACAGGATCGTGATCCAGATCGTGCCGGCCGCCGTCGAGGGGTTCGTCGCTTCGTCGACGTAGAACGCCATGCTCGCGAGCACGGCGACGACGAGCGCGAAGACCCCGGCGGTGGCGAGGATCTCGCGCGTCCGGAGCTCGATGCGGACGTCCTTGCGGAAGATCTCCCACGTCGCGGCGAGGAGCGTCGGTCGCTCGGCGGCGCTCGGACGAACCTCTCTCGAGACGGCGGTCACGAACCCCGTCGTATCAGAGATGGTGCTCTTTGATGAACGCGTTCATGAACGACACGCCGCGGTCGTACGACGAACGGAGCTGCGTCACGAGCCGCTCCTCGATCATCGAGCCGACCATCAGGATCTTCACCTCCGCCGAGATGCGGCAGTGGCGGACGATCTTCTTGTCGCCCACCGTCTCCGTGTGGACGTTGCCGACGATGCGGGCTTTCTCCGCCATGACGCTCGGGACGATGCGGAACGAGTACCGCCACGCCTTCTTGTCGAGCGTCCCCTCTTCCGTGTAGCCGAAGCGGTCGCCGGCGAGCTTCTTGAGCGGCGCCGGCAAATCCCCGAGCGGCGGCTCGATGCTCACGCGGCGCGTGGCTTTGTCGGCGTCGTCTTGCAACTCCACGAGCTTCCACTGCGGGAAGCCGAGGTGCTCCATGTACATCTTCCGATTGAAGTCAGCGTCGAAGACGAGCTTCGTCCAGTACGTGACTTCGTCGGTGTCGATCTCGTGGCGGAGCGTGACTTCGGGCATGGGACGCGCTCAGAAGACGAACACGCCGAGCGCCACGACCGTCGACCACAGGCCCTTGGCGTGGCCCTCGGCGCTCTGGACGACGTTGCGCGTCTTGAGGATGGTCTTCTCCATCTTGAACGCCTGCTCGCGCTCGTTCCACGCCTTCTCGGGATCGAAGTCGATGCCGAGCGTCGTCGCGAGCATCGTCGCCGCGAGATCTTCGGCGTACTCGCCGGCCTTCTTCGCGGTCTCGCCGTAGCTGTGGTGCTCGGAGAGGTAGCCATATTGGTTCGGGTCGGACGGACGCGCGAGCCCGATCGACGCCGCGATGAGGCGGTTCGGCTCGTTCGTGTCTTGGCGCGCCATCACGCAATGGACGATCTGTCCCGGCATGATGTAGCGCTGGCCGTCCTTGCGGCTGATCTCGCGGCAGTGCGGCGGGAAGATCGAGCTCACGGTCACGAGGTTCGCCTTCTCGATGCCGGCGTCGCGCAGCGCGAGCTCGAACGACGAGAGGCGATCCTTGTGAACGCCGACGCCGTTCGTGAAGAAGATCGCCTTCGGCACCAACATCTCGCTCATGACCGGGAAGCCACTGGCGCCGATGCGGATGTTCGATTCGGTCGTCTTCTTGGGTGCGGGAACGTTCTTCTTGGCCATGGAGTTCCTCGGTCGCAACGGCGCCCACGCGTGCATGCGCATACGTGGGCGCTGGGGCTACGTCGATGACGCGATTCGATGCGAAGAGCGCGGGGGGCTCTTCAGCCTTTCTTCTTGGCGGCCTTGGCGGCGACAGGCTTGGCAGCGACCTTCTTCGCCGCCGGCTTCGGCGCGGCCTTCTTCGCGGCGGGCTTCTTCGGCGCGTGGCGCTTCTCGCTGGACGTGTAGAGGTCCCAGAGGCGCGGAACCGGGTACGCCGCGAGGCGCGTGCGATAGCCCGCATCCTTGCGGTTTTCGAGCTTGAGGATCGCGTCGATGAGCTTGTCGCGCGTGCCGAACTTCTCCTTCACGGCGGCGAAGGTCGCGTGGAGCTTGAGGAGCTTCGCGTTCGAGACGTGCGCGAGGCCCTTGTCGGCGTTCGTGCGCGAGACCCAGAGGCCGTCGTCCTTGGTGAAGGTCTCGAGCTGGGCGACGAGCTTGGCCTTGTCACCGAACTTCTCTTTGACGGTCGCGAGCGGGCTTTTCATGAGGATCTCCTGAGGGGTGCGCGAGATGACTCGCGCGGCAAAAAGGGCCTGCCGATTACCAGACCCCCGGCCGACCGGCAAGCCCAGGACCACCAGGAAGCGAGCAGCGGCTCGGCGAAGTGGATGGCCGGGGCAAGCGCCGCCATGGCCAAGTCCAGAGGTCATGGATGTGTTAAAGGAGGGGCGCGTCGTCCTTCGGCGCTCCGGCTCGGCGTTCGGGCACCCCGGAGGCCGAATCGGCACGGCTGACGGGAGGCCCTATGTCCTCGATTTCATTGAATGATACCCGTTACCAGCGCTCCCTGCGGGCCTGTGCGCGCCACGCGTTCGTCGTCGCGTTCGCAGCGGGGTTCGGGTGTGGTGGGGGTGCCTTCGCCGAGGCCCCGAAGCACTCCGCGTCGCATGGCCAGCGTGGGTACGACGAGCCGGCCACCGCCGAGGTCCAAGCCGAGTCGACCTCCGATCGAGACGAGGGGTACGGCTACGCATTCAACGATGCCCCTCGGGCCCCCGCCGACATGGCGGTGACGGGCAACGCGCTCGGTGCGCCGCCGCCCCCGCCACCACCACCGTCAACGCCAGCAAACCCCACGACGCCGACGTCGACGGACGACAAGGGGCGCGACGGCGCGCAGATCGTCTACACCGCGAACCTGTCGATCGCCGTCTATCAGGTCGACCAAGGGCTCGCGCGGGTCGAGGCCATCGCACGCGAGGTCGGCGGTTATCTCACGCTCAAGCGCACCCGCGACATCACGATCCGCGTGCCGCGCGCGAAGTTCGAACAGGCGCTGGCGGCCGTCGACGGCGTCGGTGACGTGCTCTCGCGCAACGTGCAAGCGGAGGACGTGACCGACGAGTACGTCGATCTCGAGATCCGCATCAAGAACGCCCGCGCGATGCAGGCCCGCTTGCAGCAGCTCCTGCAGCGCGCCGAGGTGAAGGACGCCCTCGAAATCGAAAAGGAGCTCCATCGCGTGACCGAGGAGCTCGAACGGCTCGAAGGCAAGCTCAAGCTCCTCCGCGATCGGGTCGCCTACTCGACGATCACCGTGAGTTTCCAAGCGCGCGGAGCCGGCGTCCAAGCCACGCGCGTGCGCCTCCCCTTCCCGTGGCTGTCGGAGCTGGGTCTGCCGAACCTCTTGTCGCTCGAGGAGTCGAAATGATGCGCGCACGCCTCGCCGTGGCCTGCCTCGCGCTCGGAGCCGCGTCGTTCGGCGCGCTCGGATGCGGAAAGCCCTTCGTCGTCGAATCCGCGCCGGGCTTCGTCGTCTTGAAGGATCAAGCGTCGTACGAATGGCGCGCGACCACGACCGAAGGTGTCGTCGTCGGCGTGCGCGTGGTCGACGACGAGGATCGCGGCGATCTCGGCTTCTGGACGAGCGCGGTGACGGGTCAGCTCCGCGACGTCTCCGGCTACGCGCTGCTCGAGTCGTCGGACATCGTGTCGCGCGACGGCACGAAGGGGCGCCTCTTGAAGTTCGGCCACGACGAAGGCGAGAACAAGCCGTACGCCTACTGGCTCGCGCTCTACCTCGCGCAGGGACGCATCTTCCTCGTCGACGCGGGCGGCGAAAAAGAGGCGTTCGAGCGGGCGCGACCGAACGTCGAATGGACGCTCGCCTCGGTGCGCGTCCAATGCCCGGGGTTCTTGTCGCCGGTGTTCTCGTCGCGCACTTGCCATCGGTGGTGACGTGACGAACGAGCCGCGCGTCGCACCTCGCTACGTGCCGTTCGGCCCCTTCGCCTTCACCGCCAGGATGCGCGCGGCCTCCCGAAGGACGTGGTTTTCGGGGTTTTGCGTGGCGAGCTCGGCGTAAAGCTCGGCGGCCGACGCGTACGAACCTTCGGCGGCCTTGTCGAGGGCGACGCGCGACGGCGTTTTGCGAGCGCCGGGGCCGGCCGATGCGCGAGGGGATGGTGAGGGCGACGCGGAAGGGGCCGCGACCGGCATCGGGGGTGCGCTCGACACGGTCGCGACGACGGCCATCGGCGACGGCGTGACTTGGGCCGATGCCATCGAAGTGCTCGGAAGGGTCGCCGACGGCGCCGCCGATGATGGCGATGGAACCGACGACGGCGAGGGCGGCGGAGAGACGGACGCGGACGACGGCGAGGGCGGCGGAGAGACGGACGCGAGCGAGGAGGCGTCCGCTCTCGATTGCAGGCACAAGAGAAGAACGGCGAGCGTGGTCGGAAGGACGAGGGCGACCGTCAGCTTGCGAACCGGCGACGCATGCTTCCAAGCCACGACGACGCGCTCGAGATGCGGCGATCGAAGGGAAACGGCAGGCGATGAAGCGGACTTTCGGTCGGTCGTCGTGGCATTTCGTTCGACCATGGGAGCGGCCATCGTCGCGGGAGCGGGGGAGCCATCGTAGGCGCTGACGCAAGCGTTGGCGGCAGGGCGATGCCAGCCAGAGCCCGCGGTACCCACGACGGAACGCGCCGAAATCCACTCCATCGACGGGGGAACGACGACCCGCGATGGCGCTCCGACATCGCCACCCCGGACCGGCTCGTGAGGCATGACGGGGGCTCGTCGTGGATCGCCGACGGACGGCTCGATGCGGGACGGCGGCATCGACGGCGAAGCGACGTGCGCCGGCCGCGAGGGCGCCGGGCGCATCGACATGGGACGCATCGAAACGGGAGGCGACAACGCCGGCGGCGCCGATCGAGACGCCATGGTTCGTGGAGGCATCGACGGCGACGCCATGCTCATCGGCGCGACCCTCGAGGGCGGCGACGCCATGCGCGGCGGCGATGGCGGTGGCGGTGGCGGAGACTCGGGCGGCGGAGAGAGGGACGCCGTCGGGAACGTAGGTGGCCGCGGAGGCGAGGCCGGAGCACCGCCATCCGCGCGGGACGACGCGTCGATCGCCGGAATCACCATCGTGCGGTACGGATCGAACGGCTTCGGCGAGGGAACGTCGGGCTTGGGCGACGTCATCTCCGACACTGGTCTCCGAATCGCCGCCGCACGCGCCGACGTCTCCGATGCGGACGGGCCGAGCGGAGGAGGAACCTCCGTGGTTGCGTCCCCCACCGAGGGGACGTTCGCGCGCTCGCTCACGAGGGCCGCGAGGAGCTCGTCCGTCGAATCGGCGACCATCGTCGATCCCTCGTTCGCCGCCTTCTCTGCGCCCGAAGCCCGCGGAATCAGCGAAATCCGTGCGCCGCCGAACGCGAGGTGCGCGAACGTCGTCACCCGCATCCACGCGTCGTCGAGAGGCCGGCCGTTGAGCCACGCGCGGTGCGGCACCGAAGAGCGCACGAGCAGCGACGCGCCGTCGTGCATGACCACGACGTGAACGGGGGCGACGTCGGCCGCGCGAACGCGCCAAGTGCCGTTCGTCCCCACGGTGAACGGGATCTTCGCGTAGGCGGAATAGAGCACCTGCTCGGTTTCGTCGCTCGCTCCGTCGACGAGGCGAAGAACGAAGTCACTCGGCGGCATGATCCACGCCCTTTCGAAGCATCGCGTCGGGGAGACGCTCACCGTGCTCTTCCACCTGCTCTTTGCAGGCCGGGACGATGCCCGTCGGGACCAGGCGGCTCACGATGCGACGGTCCTTCGTGACGCCGCCGTAGCGACGCACGAACAAATCTTGGACGTCGTAGCGCTGCGCCGCGACGTCGAAGCCGAGGACCTCGCTGATGTGCGTCACCTTGCGGCTCCCGTCTTGCAGGCGCGAGACCTGGACGATCACTTGGATGCCCGAACCAATCTGCGTCCGCATCGCGGCGAGCGGCATCCCGACGTCGCTCATCATCGCCATCGTCTCGAGTCGGGCGAGCGTGTCGCGCGGGTACGTCGCGTGCAGCGTCCCCATGCAACCGCCGTGACCGCTCGTCATGGCTTGCACGATGTCGAGCGCCTCGCCGCCGCGGATTTCTCCGACGACGATGCGGTCCGGGCGCATGCGCAGCGTCGCGCGGAACAAATCCCGGATCGTCACCGCATCGCGGCCCTTCGGATCGGCCGGGCGCGCCTCGAGCTGAACGACGTGCGGCTTTTGGAACTGCACTTCGCGCGAATCTTCGATGATCACGACGCGTTCGCCGTCGGGGATGAACCCGGAGAGGGCGTTGAGCATCGAGGTCTTGCCGCTGCCCGTCCCTCCCGCGACGACGATGTTGACCTTCGCCACCACGAACGCCCGGAGCGCCTCGGCCGCGTCGGACGTCATCGAATCGAACGACAAGAGGCGTTCGACCGTCAGCGTCTCCTTGAAGAACCGGCGAATGGCGACGTGCGGCCCGTCGGGAGCGACCGGCGGCAAAATGGCTTCGACGCGCGACCCGTCGGGCATGCGCCCCTCGAGAATGGGACGTTGTTCCGTGATGGGTTTTCCGACGTATTGCGAGAGGTTCCGCAGCGCCGCGACGAGCGCTTCACGGCTGTCGAAGCGCGCGTCCGTCTTGGAGACGACGCCACGCTGCTCGATGTAGATCTGGTCAGGCCCGTTGATCATGATCTCGCTGACGGACGCGTCATCCAAGAACGGACGAATGGGCGCGAAGAATCCGAGGATCGTTTTTTCGAAGATCGGGGTCGGAATCACGGCTTGCCTCCCAGGAGGTTGCCGCGCACCTCTTCGGCATAGGCACCGGCAGGGTCGGATTTCAGGTATTCTCGAAATTCGGCATTGGCCAATTTAGGATTCCCGCGATCGCGCTCGATCTGCGCGAGCACGTAGTGCGCATCGGCGAAATTCGGCTGCGCGAGGAGGATGTGTTTCAAGTCTCTGTACGCACCGTCCGCGTCTCCGAGGGCCCTTCGAAGGACCGCGGCGGCGAACCGAATGTCCGGGTCGACCGGGTGCTTGCGGAGGAATTCGTCGGCGTACTCGAGCGCCGCCGGATACCGTCCGTCCGCGACGCACACCGCGACGAGGCGTCGTGTGAGTTTACCGGCCTCGCCGCCGGAGCGGAGCGCCGCCACGAAGTACTGTTCGGCGCGGGTCATGTCACCGACCGCGGCGAACGCCTCTCCGCGCGCCACGAGCTGCGCAGGCGTCGATTCGCGCCGCATCACCTCCAAGTCCCGCTTCAGCTTCGGTTGCGCCGGCGCGCAGCCCGCCGCGGTCGACATCGCCACCAACGCCACGACGAGCACCTTCGACCATCGTTCCATCACGGCTTCTCCGTTCGTTGGCTCTTGATCTGTCGCTCGACACCGCCGAGCCACGCGACGAACGGTCCTTGCTGGCCCTCGGTGAGGCGCGTGAGGGCGTCGACGTCGTTGCTGGCGAGCTCGAAGTCCTTCACGGCGAGCGAATGCTCGAGCCGCAAGCGGCGCGCGCGCAGCTCGAGGACGGTGGCTTCCCGAAGGTCCTTCGACGCGGCCTCGGCCTCGGTCGCGGCGGCTTCGTCGTGCGCGAGTCGGTAGCACGCGGCCGCGACGGTGTAGGCGTTGACGGCCTCGACGGCCTCGCGTGGGGAAAACGGGCTTCGTTCGCGCGCGGCGTCGGCGAACGTGCGTTGGTCCGCGCCGAGGACGCGGGCTTCGGCGGACTCGGTGCGCGGGCACGCCACGTCGCTCGTCGAGAACAGGTTCGGCAGCTCGAGCTCCTCGACGTCGAAGGTCCTCCTCTTCGACATCAAGAACAACGCGAGCACCGCCGGCACCGCGAGCACACACGCCACGCGCACGAGCATCGTGGACCGCGCCGTCCCTGGTTTCGCCGCGACGTCGCGCGGTGCGCGCGCGGCGTGGATCTGCGTGTCACCGATCTTCAAGAGCCCCCACTGCGGCACGACGCGGACCCCGAGGGGAACGCCGTCGAGCGCCGCAGGAGGAGCGGACGCGACACCTTGGAAGCGGACGCCGTCGGCGACCAGCTCGACGACCACGTGCTCGGCGGCGGCTTGGTCGACGGCGAGTCTCACGTCGCAGTGCGCGCCGGCTCCGACCGTGGCGCGGGAGGCCTGGACGACGAGCCGCTCGCGGCGGCCGTCCGGATGGCGAACTTCGAACCGAATTTCTTCCACGACGACACCTCGGAGACCGCGGTTGCGGCCTGTCCTCAAAGCCCCGTCTGCTTCAACGTGAGGATGATGGGGCCGACGATGAGGATCAGAATGGCGACGAACACGAGCAGAAGCGGCCCGATCATCGAGACCGCTGCCTTTGCAGCAGCCTCTTCGGCCCGAACGCTCCTTCGTTGCCTGGAAATTTCGGCTTGGATGCGGAGCACGTCGGCGAGCGGATTTCCCCGCAATTCCGCCTGGACGACGGCGCCGACGAACTCCTTCACCGGGTCGATGGGCGTCCGCTCGGCGAACTCTTCGAGGGCTTGCCGTCGCGTGCGCCCGAGGTTGAGCGCGTGGAGCGTCAACGACAGCTCCTCGATGAGCGGATCGTCCGGCGTCCCCGTCTTCTCGAGGACCTGCTTGACCGCGCCCGGGAAGTCGAGCCCTGCGCCCATGCCGAGCGCGATGTGGTCGATGGCGTTCGGTAGCCGTCGCCCGATGGCCTTCGCGCGCTCGGCGACCTCGCCCGATAGCCACAGGTACGGTGCGAAGCCGCCGAAGCACCCGACCCCCATCACCACGAACGGTCCCATCTTCGCGAGCGGGCCCCAAGCGGCGCCAAGGCCGAACGCCAGGGCTCCGCAGAGCACGCTCAAGAAGACGAACTCTTCGGGGAGGAGGCCGAGGATGCCTCCCGCCATGCCGATTTGCCGGTCGAGGGACGCGTGGAACTTCGCGGAGAGGAACGGGCCGACGCGCACCCCTCCCCAACGCACGATCGGCTCCACCTGGACCCAACCACCTTGGCCGGCGAGCGCTCGCTGGCGCTTGAGGCCTCGAAGTCCGGTTCGTCCGGCCTCGCGCGTCGGCGCCGCGGCGGCGGCATACCCGAGGAGAAGAAGACCCAAGAACAGGGCCACGCACGCCGTCGTTTTGAGGAGATCGAATTTCATATGTCCACCGTGAGGATTTTTCTCGCGAGGAGCAGCGCGGCGAGCCACAAGGTGACGGCCACACCAATGGCTATTTGTCCGTAAATCGATTGTTGGAGCGGCTCGAAATAGCCAGGTTTGACCGCGTTGAAGGCCCACGCCGCGCCGGCGGGGAAGAGCGCCAGAACCCAGAGCTGCGCGCGCCCCTCCCCCGTTTTGCTGCGGACGACGCCGAACAAGCGGTTCATCTCGCGGATCGTCCCGGCCGTTCGCTCGAGCGTGAATGGCAAATTTCCACCGACACGAAGGCCGATGAGGACCGCCGAGAACGCCACGTCGACGGACTTGCTCCCGAGGCGCGACGACATCGCCACGAGCGCCTGCTCGAGCGTGCTGCCGACGCGCATCTCACTCAGGACCTGTTCGATCTCCTGCCGCATCGGCTGACGGAGCACCACGGTCGTGGCTTCGAGCGCGGCGCCGGGGCTCGGGACCGTTTTGAGGGAGTTCGCGAGCGAGACGATGAACCCGTCGATCTGATCTTCGATGAGCGCAATATGCTTTTTTCGCGCCCTCGCGAGACCAACCGCCGGCGCGAACACCGCGACGAGGATCCCCAGCGGCCAGTGACGAACGCCGATCGTGAGTTGCGCGAGGACGACGCCGAAAGCAGCGAGCACCTGTCCCGTCACGATGCGTTTGCCGTTCTCGGGCAAGAACAACGCGCGAAGCGACCGATCGAGGTACGTGACGTACCGCGACAGGAGCCGCGTCGCGACCGAACCAGGCATCGCGAACGCGAAGGCCAAAAAACCCGCGCCGAAGGCGACGAGCGCGAGGGCCACGATTTTCGTCCCACCGAGGGTCAGCGCCGGCAAGTTCAAAGGTAGTCCTCCCCTTCGCCGACGAGATCCATGACGACGAAGTCGTTGAGGTAGGTCGGCAAAAAGCCTGTCGCTCGAAACTCGCCGAGGACTTTGCCTTTCGGTCCGGTACCCGTTCGCACGTACTCGAAGATCGGGACGAGCTCGATTTCGCCATCGTCGCCGATACCGGTCACCTCGGTGATCGAGGTCACGCGGCGGCTACCGTCGGAGAGCCGCGATTGCTGAACGAAGAGCTGCACGCTGCCGGCGATTTGTTCGCGGATCGCGCGCACCGGCAAATCGAGCCCCGCCATGAGCACCAGCGTCTCGAGCCTCGCGACGGCCTCTCGCGGCGAGTTGGCGTGCGTCGTCGTGAGCGAGCCGTCATGACCAGTGTTCATCGCCTGGAGCATGTCGAGCGCTTCGCCGCCACGGCATTCGCCGACGACGATGCGGTCGGGGCGCATGCGGAGCGCGTTCTTCACGAGATCGCGAATCGTGTATTCGCCATTTCCCTCCATGTTGGGCGGCCGCGTCTCGAGCGAGACGACGTGCGGTTGCTTGAGCTGGAGCTCGGCGGCGTCTTCGATGGTGACGACGCGCTCTTCGGAGGGAATGGCCGCGGACAAGGCGTTGAGGAGCGTCGTCTTTCCGCTGCCGGTGCCGCCGGAAATGACGATGTTCTTCTTGGCGACGACGCTTCGCGTGAGGAATTTCGCCATGCGATCGGTCATGGCGCCGAACTCGATGAGCTTGTCGATCGTGAGCGGCGACCGCGAGAACTTGCGAATGGTGATGGCCGATCCGCGGAGCGCCAGCGGCCTTATCACGGCGTTGACACGCGAGCCGTCCGCGAGGCGCGCATCGACGAGCGGGACGGACTCGTCGATGCGGCGGCCGAGGGGCGTGACGATGCGTTCGATCGCCGCGCGGACGCGGTCGTCGTTCGTGAACTTCGCGTCGGCGCGCGTGAGCTTGCCGCGTTGCTCGACGTAGATCGTATTCGGGTCGACGACCATGATCTCGTTGACGGTCGGATCCGAGAGGAAGCGCTCGAGGGGACCCAAGCCCAGCGCTTCGTCCGCGAGCGCGCCGACGAGCTCGTGGCGATCCACGTGCGCGGGAATGCGATCCCCGAGGGCGTCGACGATGCATCGAAGAGCAGTGAGGACCTTCGAGCGGAGCGCCGCGTCGTTCGCCGCGCCGCCTTTGATCGCCGAAAGATCGAGGTGTTCGAGCAACTTTTTGTGCACCTCGGACCGCAACGCGTTGTCCGCCGCGCGCGCGTCGTCGTCGCTTCCCGAGAAGACTTCGTTCGCGCTCGAGCTCCCTTCGACCGACGGCGTGACCTTCATGGCCTTTTCGCTCGACGCGGCCTTCGCACTCGCCGTTCCGGGAAGATCGACGACGATGGTGTATTCACCAATCTCGATCGGCGTCCCGAAAGGCACGTCGATCGATGTTTGCTTCACCGAATGAATCCCCACCCGCGTACCGTTCGTCGATGTGTCCTGGACGCGCAACGACGAGCCGCGAAGGTCCACGATCACGTGCTGACGAGACGCGAGATCGCTCTTGAGGACGACGTTGCACTGCGCGTCTCGCCCGATGGTGAGCACGCCCTGCGAGAGCGAGAGCTCGTACGTCCTCGTGCGGTCGTTCTTGGTCACCGAGACCGACGCGCGAACGGGAGCGAAGGCCGGCGCGTTCACGGCGTCCCCATCGTCGGCTGGGTGCCGGGACGTTTGTCGTAGGCCCGCGCCGTTTTGATATTTCCGTCGAACTTTTCGAACCGCGCGATCGCGGCGTCGACGAGCTCCGAGGCTGGTGTCGACACCGCCTGCACCACGCTCGGGACGACGAACACCGCCCCTTCCGTCTCGAGCTCTTGGTTCTGGTGCGAACCGAACAAAAGCCCCAGGACGGGGATATCGGACAAGAGCGGAAGTCCGGTGACCGAATGCGTCTGCGACTGCGTACGAATACCGGACAGAACGATGGATTGACCGAGCTTCAACGTGATGTTCGTCGTCAATTTCGACGTCGTGCGCCCCGGCAGCGCGGAGTTGCCCACGGCGGCCACGAGATCGCTCACGTCGGCGTCGAGGCGCATGTCGATCTCGCGTTTGCTCGGGTTGTACCGCGGGAGCACGGTGACGTTCGTGCCGTAAGGAATGCGCTGCACGCCGATCGTGAGCCCCGTGTTGACGGTGAAGTTTTGCTCACCGCCATTGGCGAAATTCGCCTCGACGCCGTTGTTCGTCACGACCGTGGCCTGCTTCAAGACCTTCGCCCATCCTTTGCGCGACGCGATGTCGAGACGCGGGAGCGGCTGGTTCGTGATGCTCGCCGTCGCCGCGCGGCTGCCCGCGACGAAATCGAACGCCAGCGAGCTTTGAACGACCGAATCGCCGCCGATCTGGCCGGGCCACCCGAGGCCCACGCCATAGCTCGAATTGCGGTCGTATTGAACGAAGTAGAAGTCGATGCGAACGATGAATTTGTTCTCGTCGAGCGAACCTCCGGCACCTCCCGGGAGCGTCACCAAGGACTCCACTTGATTGGGATAGAGCGAGGCGACTTGCTGGACGCGTTTGAGCTCGGGTTCGGTCGCGACGATACCGTCGATGATGATATGCGATCCAATCCTTCGAACGCGCACGCCCGGCGCGTTCTCGAGGAGCTGCGCGAGCTCCTTTTCGACGACCTGGGGAGAGCGCGCGAACACGTGGATGTTGAGCGTGACCTGCGTTCCGTCGTTCTTGATGAGGAGGAGGGTCGTCGACCCGGGTTTGCGACCGTTGACGACGAATTGCGAATTGTCCGTCGTCAACCGGACGTCGACGATCCCGGCGGCGCCCTCGGAGAAGTTGCGGACGTCTTTCGCCGAAAGCGTCTTCGTCTCTCCGACGGCCATGGCGATGTCTTCTCCGCTTTCGGCGGCGACGCGTTCGTTCGGGGCGGCGCTCGACGTGGAAGGCGCGAGCGCGAGCAGAGCGGCGGTGAGGGGGAGCGCGAAGCGCAGACGGTGGGTATTCATCGGACGGGAATTTCTTTGACGGGAGTGGGACCGACGGGTGCGCGCCGGCGCGAGCTCTGGAAGGCCGGTCGACGCGCGGCGTCGCCGAGATCCGCGAGGGTGACGTCGACCGGCGAATCGGTGATGCGCTGGTCTTGAGCATTGCGAACGACGACGGTGATCTCTCCTTTTTCCATCGCGAGCGCGAGGAGTTGGCTCTCCGAAAGCGAAACGCTGACGGTGATGACGCGTTCACGACGCTCTTTGGAGCCTTGCTCGAACGACGTGCTCACGCCGTTGGCGAGGACCAGCACGCGTTGGAGGAGGACCGATGCTTCTCTCGAGTCTCCACACACGCACACGATGTCCACGAAGTCCCCGGGGCGAACGAGCGGCAGCGAATCCGAAATTCGAACACGGATAGGGGCCGCGCGATTGCCGGGTTGGACGAGAGTGCTGAGCGGGCGAACATCGTCTTTCGGCAAGAGAACGTCCGCCCAGGCGATGCTCTGCTGAACCGGTATCGTGTTCGTCGCCTGGAGGTTCAGGATCTTGTCCTTGTCGGCGGCGCGGAGCACCCGATCGTCGACGTACGCCGCCGGGATGTCGCGCGTTCCGAGCATGGCTTCGGTGATCAGCTTGCCGCGCGGAATGGTGTCGTTCGCGACGAGGACCTGAACGACGCGACCACCCGAAAGTTCCTGTTCGGCGCGTCGCAGATAGAGGAGGGTCAGGCCAACGCCGACGACGGCGGCGACGAGACCGATGAGACCGGCAGTACGAGCGTTCACGGCGTTGGACTCCCAGACAGTGCGTTCACGACGAACGTGGACGCGGTTCCGAGGAAGATGGCGGGGCCGAGCCGAAACCACGTCGACATCTCTTGAGGGACGGCCTTTCGCTTTTCACGGCGACGAAACGGGTTCGTCACGAGCGTCAGCGTGTTCAGCAGCGTCCGCGTGAGCGTCCCTTCGTAAGCGAGCTTCATCGGCACGAGGAGCGCCGCGGCCACGAAGGCATAGGTTTCGGCCTGGAGGCCTCCGAGCGGATGAAGCAGAGCGCCGAGGACGGCGAAGAGTTTCACGTCTCCGCCGCCCATCGCTCCTTTGAGGAACATGAAGAGCGGGACGAGGGCGCAGAGGAGCGCGCCCCCGATGGCGAATCCCGCTTGTTCGAGCCCTCCTCGCAGGCCACCGAGGTTCGCCCCGTGCGCGAAGTGAGCGGCGATGGCGGCCACGAATCCGAAGAGCGTGAGCTTGTTCGGAATGTGGCCGGTCCGGTGGTCGGTCCACGCCGCGCATGCGGCGAGCAGCGTGGCTGCGAGGAGGAAGTACATCGAACGACGACTTACCTTGTTGGATCACTCACTTCGAGTAGCCTTCTGAGTTGATCGAACCAACCGCCGTTCCCTGCGCCTTGATCTTGTCGCCAACATTTCCGCCAAACGTGCTGTAGGCACCGATGCAAAGGAGCGCCACGAGCCCAACCAGCATGATGTACTCGACGAGGTTGGCGCCGCGGGTGTCACGAGCAAGACGACGGGTCACGAGACGAAGGTTCATGATAATTTCTCCTGTTCTTCCTTTTTGAATGATTCTTGAATGATGATTTCGAGCAACGAAGCTCGACCCGATACCTAAGGCAGCGGGCCGAGCAGAAACGTTCGGTTGACGTCGAGCGCGCTCCCGAAGGCGGCCCCCAACGCGATGAGCGCGCCGATGCAGACCAGCGCGACCGAACCGACGAGCACCGTGTACTCCGTCAGCGCGGCGCCGCGCGTGTCGCGCAAGCAACGTGTCCAGCGGAGGAGCGAAGAGCCCGACGAGTGCATCGTGCCCTCCCTCTCGACCGGTCCCCGACGAGGTTGCGTGGTTCGGTAAAAAAGTTCGAACACGCAACTTTCCCCGCATTTCGCCGATGAAGGGGGGTGATGAACAACGTCCATCCCTCCCCGAACTCCTCTCAGGGTCGGTCCCGCGGCCGGTCGAAAGAGGCGTCGAAGGGCAGCTCGAAAGGCCTCCTCCGAGAGACCCGGGGCGCCGTCTACGTCGAGTTCCTCATCGCGTTCCTGCCGGTCTTCGTCTTCTTCCTATGCATGATCCAGCTCTCGCTCCTCTTCTCGGCGAAGCTGATGGTCGAGCACGCCGCGGTCATCGGCGCCCGCGCGGCGGCGGTCGTCTTCGGCGACGCCCCCTCCGTCTACGGCGAGTCCGCCGCCGAGACGAACGTCATGACGAAGAAGCGACGGCAGACTGTGTATGACGCCGTCGTACTCTCGCTCGCGCCGCTCATCCTCGACGGCTCGCTCGTGTCGCTGAACGTCCTATTTCCCGAGGCCACGAAGCCCGACGGCAAAGACCAACCGGAAGGAACACGCATCGACGCCATGAACCTCGGCGGGACCCACATGACCCGTGTCCGCGTCGAAGCGAAGGTCGTCTGCAAAATCGCGCTAGCCGACGCCATCGCCTGTTCGGGATTCGGCAATTACCTTCGCGACGCCGCGGGGTTCGCGCGCCTCGCAAACGTCCGCGCCGAGAGCATATTTCCATATCAGGGAGCGAGTTATGTTTACGAAGAACGATGACTCGCACGTGCGTCTGCCGCACGACGAGCGCGGCGCGATCATGGTCATGGGCATTTTCATGTGCACATGCCTGGTCGGAGCGCTCTGGTATTTGGCCTCCATCGGCGACTCGATCCTCTATCGCGAACGCCTGCAGGAAGCTTCGGACGCGGTCGTCTTCAGCAATGTCGTCCTGCACGCACGCGGGATGAACCTCATCGTCCTCATCAATCTCATCATGGCGTGCGTGCTCGGGGTGCGTGTCGCGCTCAAGGTCGCGCAACTCGTCTGCGCCATCGCCGGCGCGGTATTCTTCGTCATCGGTATCTTCGCCCCGCCGTTCATGTCGGCGGCGGAGCCGTGCTTGGATGCGGCGATCGAACTCCAAACGGTCATCGACGACACTCGCCCGACGATCAACGATACGCTGAAGGCCCTCAGCGGCACGCAGACACTGATCGCGAAAGCGACCCCGGGCGCTGCCCTCATCGGCGCTACCATTTCCGTGGGAGGTAAATACAAGCCGCTCGTTCCGGGCGCGCTCGTCCTCGACGAAGAGGTCGTTGAAGGTCTGCCCGTGGCGCGCGGGGGCGAGACCAAGCTCTGCAAAGAGGCCGGTCGTTCGCTGGGCGGAATTACCGGTTGGCTGCTCAAGGAAATCGGACTCGACGCGTTCGGAGCAGCGAGCGAGTGGCTCGGCGACAAAATGGGCACCATCGCCAATCTAGCGCCGGGCTACTTCTGCGAAATGGGGTCGGTC
Source organism: Labilithrix sp. (assembly GCA_044226145.1). Taxonomy (GTDB): domain Bacteria; phylum Myxococcota_A; class Polyangia; order Polyangiales; family Polyangiaceae; genus Labilithrix. The sequence continues at coordinate 53,268 of JBGAHN010000003.1, forward strand.
GGCGGCTCGCCGGAAGCGGCCATCGACGCCATGCTCGGCGACTCCGCGCAGAAACGCTGCGAGAACGGTGGGCCCGCCGTCGCCTACGAGCAAGCCGAGTCCGAATGGCAATCGGCGTGCACCGACGCCGGCGTCACGTGCGAGGGCGACAGCGGCAACGACCGACCGGTGGAGAGCCGTCAAATCTCGGAAGTTGGACGACAAACCGGCAGCACGACCCCCGAGAAGCAGCGCGAGCTCGATGAGCTACGTACGAGACGCGACGCGGCGGCGAAGTCGGTCAACGGATATCTGGATGCTTTCCGCTCTCGACCGTTCGTCGATGAATCGATGTGCGAAACGTGGGCAAAAACCGTCGCCAAGGCCGAATTCGAAGAAACCCGAGCCAAAAACAAGTCCTCCGGCGAAACCGATACGACCGATATGACCGGAAAGCAGGTCAAGGAAGGTTGGTACAACGGCGGTCCGGAAGCTCAGTTCGTCGGCGGCGCCATCGGCAAAGCCTCGTTCCTCGAGCGATCGGTGAAATTCGTTCGAATCGCGGCGGTCGACGATGCGCGGATGAGCGATACGAAAGCCCCGATCGAGGCCCAAATCCCTGCGTGGACCCAGGCCGAGCTGTTCTTCGACTGCGAGGAGAGCTGGTCGAAGTGCAACGATGAAGAAGACGCCATGTGGCACTTGAAGTGGCGGGCGCGCCTGCGCCGCTACGATGGCTCGAAGCCGTTGGACGAGATCGCATCGCTCTTTGCGCTCGGGGTGACCGTGAAGGACGCCGCCACAGGAATGAAGGCCGTCGCGGCGGACCCCGGGACTTCGGCCCCACTCAATGCGCTCGTAGGAAACACGCGGCTACGCGGCGAACTGGCCGGAGTCATCGGAGACACTCACGTGATGACCCATGGAATTCATTGAGGGTGACATGTCCATTCGAAACCAATCACCGAAACGTTCGAGAAGGCATCGCCCTCGCGGCGCGGTGTTCGTCGAAGCACTCGTCGTCATCTCCGTATTCATCCTCTTCCTCCTGGGAATCCTCTTCTTTCGAGAACTGTACCTAAAAAAGCTGAGCACGATGCGACTCGCCAGGGCCGGCGCGATGGCGCACGCGATGGCGGCATGCAAGCCGGACATCGGCGCCATCTTGCGCGACGACATCCCCGCGTCGTCGAAGGCATCGCGACGCTCGACCACCGAGCCCCTCCTCACGGAACGGGCGAAAGCACCCGAGTCGAAAGCCGACAACATTTTCGACAAGATGGACGACGGGAGCGGAGGAACGCCGCTCAACGAAGTCAATGACGTCGGGCTCTCGAGCTCCGCTAGCGCCACCTCGAAGCCAAGTCCATTCGAGGCGGAGATCGGATTTCGGGGAGACGTCACCTCCAACTCGTACGTGAGCTGCGGGGACGAGCTTCAAACAGAACAATATGGCGCCATCGCGCCGTTCATCGCGTCTCAAATCTACAAATGATTCTCCCCATGAAGCGAGCCTCCCGACCTTCACGACACGTCCTCCGCTGGATCATCCCATCGATGCGCACGCTGCGCGTGACGGCGTATGCCACGTTCGCCTTCGGGCTCCTCGCGTTGCTCGCCGCGCGGTCCGTTTACGCCGACGCACGCGAGATCGCGCTCGGCGTCGGGCATCAGCTCGGGACGCTTGAGGACCTCACGGGGGGCGCGTACCTCCTGCACGTCAACGGGGCCGAGATTCACCGCTCCAGCGCGCGCACGGACCTCTCGATGAAGGAGGTGCTCGATCGCTACCAAGCTTATTGTGCGGCGAGCCCGTCGGCGCTCGGACTCGCGATGCGTGACATCCCTCGCGCGCTCGAAGAACGCGTGGAGCTGCCGAAGGACGATCCGCTCCGCACGGGTATCGTCCGCGAGGAGGACGATACCCGCGGGATGGTCGCTTGCTTCGTCGACGACGGCGCGGCGAACCGCGGCCTCGAAGGCGTTCGTGAACGCGTCGGAGAATTTCGGCGCACCGGCGACCTCACCGCGTTCGGCAAATTCCGATACGCGTTCGTGGAAAAGCGCGCGAGCGGTGGGAGCCACGTCGTCACACTCTGGTCGGACGGCGGCCTCATCGTCGGCCACATGTTCCCCGCGAGCGGTGACGCGCCCGGGACGGACTCGACGCTCGCGCCTCGCCCCGCCGGGAGCCGACGCACGTTCGCGGCGTGGGCCGAAGGTTACCCCGCCGGCGTTCGCATCTACGAGGCGCACGCTCCCCGCGCCGACGTCGAACGCCACTACGACGACGTCTTCGCGAAGGCGGAGTTCCAGAAGGTCGCCCGTGAAGGTGGCGCCGCTTACGTCGGCCCCGACGGAACGGAGGTGTTCGTGGCCTTGCGCACGGCGGGAGACCGGACGCTCGCCACCGTCGTCGAAGCCGGCCGTGAATCCGTGCGCGACGTGCATGCCGAATGGAGGGAACCGTGAAACGATCGTTCATCGCTATGGCCTGCTCCGCCCTCTCGTTCGGCGGCGTGGGATGCCGTGAATCCACCCAAGACCTGAGCGCAACCATCGACTTCGGCATCGACGTCGACGTGACGAGCGATCCGGGAAAGGGAACGCCGAGCGCGGAGATCGTCGCGCGTGGTCGATCGATCGCGACGACGGACGGCGCGGGGCACGTGAGCCTCCAGCTCGGAGGCGCGGAGGGCGACGTCGTCGAGCTGTCCGTCAAATGCCCGGCGGGGTTCGAGTCACCGAGCCAGCCCATGTCCGTGGCGATTCATCGCTTGTCGACCGCGTCGCGCCGACCGCACTTCGATGCGCGGTGTGCGCCGCAACGGCGAACCGTCGTCGTGGGTGTCCGCGCCGACCGAGGGCCGAACCTCCCCGTGATGCACCTCGGGCGGGAGGTCGCGCGAACCGACGAATCGGGCGCCGCCCTCGTGGCGCTCACCGTGAAGCCGGGAGAGCACGTTTCCCTGATGCTCGACACGAAGACGGACGCGACCAAGGGCCCGAAGCTCTTGCCCGAAAGCCCGATTCTCACGTTCGTCGCGCAAGATCGCGACGACTTCGTCACGCTCGATCAGCGGTTCGACGTCGAGAAAATCGCTCCGAAGAGCGCACCCAGGCCCAAGCGGGCGGGCCCGACGCGCATTTGATTCGCCGCTCGATTCGCCGACGATCAGCTCTTCATTCGATATCCGGCTTTGACCATCCAACGAACGGTCATGAGGCATAGGAGCATGAACACGAACGTCATCCCGACGCTGACTTCGACGCGCACGTCCGAGACGCCGTAGAAGCTCCAACGAAAGCCGCTGACCAAATAGACGACAGGGTTGAAGAGCGTCATTTTCTGCCACAACGGCGGCAGCATGTGGATCGAGTAGAAGCTCCCCCCGAGGAACGTCAGCGGCGTCACGATCAGCATCGGCACGAGCTGGAGCTTCTCGAAGCCGTCCGCCCAAAGTCCGATGATGAATCCGAACAAGCTGAACGTCACCGACGTGAGCACGAGGAAGACGGCCATCCAAATCGGGTGTTGGACCTCATAGGCGACGAACAAGCGCGCCGTCGCCAAGATGATGCTCCCGATGAGGATGGATTTCGTCGCGGCGGCGCCGACGTAGCCGAAGAGGATTTCGACGTACGAAATCGGGGCGGACAAAACTTCGTAAATGGTCCCGGAGAAGCGCGGCAGATAGATCCCGAACGACGCGTTCGAGATGCTCTCCGTGAGCAGCGAGAGCATGGTGAGGCCGGGAATGATGAACGCGGCGTAGCGAATGCCGTCGATCTCCGTCATTCGCGAGCCGATCGCCGAGCCGAAGACGATGAAGTAGAGCGACGTCGACAAGACGGGCGACGCGATGCTCTGGAGGAGCGTCCGCCACGTGCGGGACATCTCGAACACGTAAATCGCATAAATCGCGTGGCGGTTCATGTGCGCGACCTCAGCAAGTCGACGAAGATGTCTTCGAGCGAGCTCTCTTTCGTTTGGAGATCTTTGAAGTCGATGCCGCGGGCCTCGAGCTTTCGCAGGAGATCGGCGATGCCGGAGCGATCGCCCTTGGCGTCGAACGTGTAGACGAGCTTCGTGCCGTCGTCCGACAACGTCAGCGGCTCCGTGGAGAGCTCGGCGGGCAACGCGTCGAGGGGGCGTTGCAGGAGGAGCGTGAGCTGCTTTTTCCCGAGCTTCTGCATGAGCGTCGTCTTCTCCTCGACGAGGACGATCTCGCCGCGGTGAATGACGCCGATGCGATCGGCCATCTGCTCGGCCTCTTCGATGTAGTGCGTCGTCAAGATGACCGTCACGCCGGTCTCACGGAGCACGCGGACCATGTTCCACATGTCCTTGCGCAGCTCGACGTCGACGCCGGCCGTGGGTTCGTCGAGGAAGAGGATCGAAGGCTCGTGCGAGAGGGCCTTGGCGATGAGGACGCGCCGCTTCATCCCGCCCGAGAGCGAGAGGATCTTGTCCTTCCTCTTGTCCCAAAGGGAGAGATCGCGCAGCACCTTCTCGACGTATCCGGGGTTCGGTGGTTTTCCGAAGAGGCCGCGGCTGAACGACACCGTCGCCCAGACCGTCTCGAACATGTCCGTCGAGAGCTCTTGTGGGACGAGGCCGATCTTCGAGCGGGCGGCGCGGAAGTCCGAGACGATGTCGTGGCCGTCGGCGACCACCGTTCCCGACGTGGGATTGACGATGCCGCAGATGACGCCGATGAGCGTCGTCTTGCCCGCGCCATTGGGCCCCAAGAGCGCGAAGATCTCACCGCGCCGAATCTCGAGGTCGACGTGCTTGAGCGCTTCGAAACCCGATGCGTATTTCTTCGAGAGGTTCTTGACCGTGATGATCGACGACACGCGGCCTCCGGGCCGCGAAGCTTAGGGGAGACGCCGCGCGCGCGAAACGACGATTCGTTCGGGAGGCGACGCTTCGTCGAACGGTCGATCCGGTCACGACGACGACGCGATTCCCCCGCGGACGAGCGCGGCGCGGAGCTTCTCCACGCGCTCCTTCGAGGCTCGATCGATGTCCGAAATCTCCTTGTTCAAGGCCGATTTCCGAGTTTCGCCGGAGAGCATCCGCGCGACGAGGGGTTGGGACGCCGCGCCGCGATCGCGCACGACCTCGGCGTCTTCGCGCAAGCGGCGGAGCTCGTCGTCCACGGCGCCGAGCTCTTCGGTGAGGGCGCGTCGTCGATCCTTCGCCGCCTCGGCCTCGCGAACCAACGGGAGCGCCGACGTGAAGGCCGCCTTCGTCGCCGCATCCAGCGAGGGATGGCGGGACATCTCTTCGAGCGCCTTCGTCGAGAGACCGGCGAGCGGCACGTTCCGCGCGATGCCTTCTTCGACGACGACGCGGCGCTCGAGCGTCTGCTTCGGACCGACCTGGAACGTCGCGATCGGCGCGTTCGACGCCGTGTCGAAGTCCAAGCCGTCGGCGCCCGTCACGGCCCCGTTTCGGTCGACGTGCAAACGAACGGCGAACGTTCGACCGGAATGGCCGCGATTTTCGAGGGTCCAGGTGGACGTGGTGGTTCGTCGGTAGTGCGCTTCGAGCGCGTCGCCGACGACGCGGGCGCGTTCGAGCTGCTCTTTCCGATCGACGCGCGCCTCTCGCGCATCGGCGTCGAGATCGGCGCCGAACGTCACGAACGCGCGCGTCCCCGGGAGCATGCGATCGATGGCGGCCTCGCCCGCGAAGCGACCGCCGAGGAAGAACGCCATCGTCCCAGGGGGCAGCGTTTGTGTGGTCGAGTTGACGAAGCGCACGCTTTGCCTCGCCGGGGATCCGGCCTCGCCGATCCACGCCATCGGCTCGGCCACCACGGGTTGCTGCAAGAACGGAACGAGCTCCGATGCGTGCGCGTGGAGCGCGAGCGGGCGTGGGACGCGGTAGACGAAGAAGACCCCTTGCTCTTGGCCCGTCGCTTCGGCCACCGCCGCGAGGTTTCCGATGCTGAGGAGCGAGCTCGAGCCTTCGCCCGTGCCGGCCCCCGCGCCGTGTCCGACGGTGCCGATGCGCCCGAGGCCGATGCCATAGCCGCCGCCACCTTCGCCGATCCCGGAGAGCCCCAACCCGCCGACGTCGTCGCCCGAGCCGCTCCACATCGAGTCCACCGTGCGATCGACGAGCTGCGGGACCGTCGACAGCTCGTGCTCCGGCGTGACGAGCTCGCGGCGCGCATAGCGAGGGGCCGCGAGGGGAAAGAGGAAGGAGTCGGGCCGCCCGTTGACCAGCTCGACGCGCACGTCCTGCCAGTCCTCGTCGGTGTCGTTGTGGACGAGCACCCATCCTTGGAGCACGGCGTGCGATGCGTCGTCCACGACGACCCGATAGTTCGTTCGCCACACGGGCGTCTCGGCGACGTAGCCGAGCGTGACCGGCGTGCGCGCGGCGCCGAAGACATGAAGTCGATGCTGGCTCGCCGGCCCGCGCGCGAGGAGGGCGTCCAGCGCGGCGTCGAGGCGCTTGGCTTGCGAGGGATCGGTCGGACGAACGGCGCGCACATCCCCTGCCTCGACGCGAACGATGCGCGAATCGGCGTCCACCAGCGTCAGCCGCAACGGCGAGGCGGGTGACGGCGAGGCGGGCGACCGGGAGGCCGGCGACTGCGAGGTGGGCGACGGCGAGGCCGGCACGCTCTCGACGTGCACCAACTTCCCGACGATCGCGCCCGACGACGTCTCGACGGACACCGTCGCGCCGACGAGGCTCGTCACGAGCGACGCGTACGTGACGGGCTCGTCGTCCGAAGAAAACCCCGCCAACGTCCTCGCCATTTCGCGGCTCAAGCGGCTGCCGAACGCGACGCCGTCGACGCGGACGTCTCCGTTCGGGCCGAGGACGACGAGCGACTTCAGCGCGTCGTCGAGGTGGCCGGAGGGCAAGACGAGCGACGCATCGCCGCCTTCGGGGAGCGGCCCCGTTCGTTCGAAATACCCCACGCCCGTCTCGTAGAGGCGGAGCATGCGGAGCGGCATGGTCGGAGTTGCCACGCGAGACGTCGACCGCTCCGCGCAGCCCGAGAGCCACAGCCCCAGCACGACGACGGAGGTGACGCGTGCGACCCCGAGCGGCTTCGAAACGCGCAGGTTTTTTCTCACGGAAACGACGGACAGCGGCCGCGGTCGAAAGTTTCGCACCCGACGTCGAAAGCTTTGCTAACTCGTGGGAGCGATGTCCAAACCGCGGCTCCGATTCGCTCCTTCCCCCACGGGCTACCTCCACATCGGCGGCGTGCGCACGGCGCTGTTCAATTGGCTCTGGGCGCGCAAGACCGGCGGCACGTTCGTCCTCCGCATCGAAGACACGGACCAGGAGCGCTCCACGGACGCGAGCCGCGCCGTCATCCTCGATTCGCTCGGTTGGCTCGGGCTGAATTGGGACGAGGGGCCTCACGCGGCGGATCCGAACGGACCCGAGACGGGCGCCTTCGGACCGTACACGCAGATGAAGCGGCTCGACATCTACCGCGCGCACGCCGAGCAGCTCGTCCGCGAAGGTAAAGCTTACCGCTGCTACTGCACGAAAGAGGAGCTCGACGCGCAGCGCGAAGCGCTCAAGCAGAAGGATCCCAAAGCGCAGTTCAAATATCCGGGCACGTGCCGCGATCGCAAGGACGAGCCGAACCTGCCGTTCGTCATCCGCTTCAAGGTCGATCGGACGGGATCGGTCACGTACACCGACAAGGTGTTCGGCGAGATCACGACGCCCAACGTCGAGCAGCAAGACTTCGTCATCGTGCGCAAGGACGGCGTGCCGCTCTACAACTTCGGCGTCGTCGTCGACGACGTCACGATGGGCATCACGCTCGTGGCGCGCGGGCGCGACCACATGATCAACACGCCGCCGCAGATCCTCATCTACCGCGCGCTCGGCGCGAACGTCCCCGAGTTCGCGCACCTGCCCATGATGCTCGCGCAGAGCGGCGAGAAGCTCTCGAAACGGCACGGCGCCGTGAGCGTCACCGAGTACCGGGACAACGGGTACGCGCCCGACGCGGTCCTCAACTACCTCGCGCGGTTCGGGTGGTCGTACGGCGACCAGGAGATTTTCTCGAAGGACGATCTCGTCGCGGCGTTCGATTGGGCGAACTGCGGGCGGGGCGACGGCAAGTTCGACCCGAAGAAGTTCCTCGCGATCAACCACGAGCACCTCAAGACGCCGCGCCTCGTGCCCGACGCGGTCTACGCCGAGCGCACGCTGCCGTTCGTCCACCAGCGCGGGCTCGCCCACGTCACGGCGGCCGACGTCGAACGTGCACTCTACATGATTCGTGAGCGGGCGCAGACCTTCGTGCAAGCGGCGGACATGCTCGACCCGTTCTTCCGCGAGCCGCCGGTCGTCGACGAGAAGGCCGCGGCCAAATTCCTGACCGCCGACGCCGCGCCGAACCTGCGCGGGCTTCGTGACGCGCTCGCGAAGGTCACGTCGTGGACGGAGGCCGACCTCGAGAAGGCGACGCACGATTGGATCACCGCGGCGGGGCTCGAGATGAAGGCGATTGGCCAGCCCGTGCGCGTGGCGCTGACCGGACGCACCGCGAGCCCCGGCCTCTACCAGGTCCTGTTCGTCCTCGGCCGCGATGTGTCGCTCGCACGCCTCGACCGGGCCGCCGAGCTGACATCGTGATCTCGTACCTCCCGACCGACCGCACCGCGGAGCTCACCGGCCTCGCGAAGTTCGTCGAGACGATCAAGCCCGTCCTGCCGATCCCGGCGCTGCTCGCCGTCTTGCCGATCATCTGGCTGATGTTCCGCAAGACGTGGCGCGAGCTCGACGAAGACGCCCACGAGGCGCGCGGCAAGATCCTCGCGTCGGGGAAGATCGATCTCCGGCCCGCCGTCGCCCTCGTGCTCGTCGCCGTGATCCTGACGATGCAGGAGTATTACGGCGGGCGCACCTTCTTCAACCAGGCGATCTATCCGATCCTCGCGCGCATCGAGCCCGAGCACCCGGGGCTTCGGCTCCTCCGCTACGACGAGCTCTGGGGCTTCGTGTGGTGGTCGGGCACGCGCGTGCTCGGCTACGTCTTCCCGTTCCTCGTCTGGAAGTTCTTCTTCCGACGCGACAGCCTGCTCGATTTCGGCCTACGAACGCGCGGCTTCTTCGACCACGCGTGGATTTACGGCTTGTTCCTCGCCGTCGTCTTGCCGGCGATGCTCGTCGTCGCGCGCAGCCCGGATTTCGGCGCCTATTATCCCTTTTACAAGAACGCGTCGCGGAGCTGGTTCGATTTCCTGGCGTGGGAATCGATGTATTTTGCACAGTTCTTCGCGCTGGAGATGTTCTTCCGCGGCTTCTGGCTCGGCGCGCTCCGCAAGAGCTTCGGCTCGGGCGCGATCTTCGCGATGGCCGTGCCGTACTGCATGATCCACTACGGCAAGCCGTACCTCGAGGCTTGCGGCGCCATCATCGCGGGCATCGCGCTCGGCTCGCTCTCGATGAAGACGAAGAGCATCTACCAGGGCTTCCTCGTCCACGTCACGGTGGCGGCGCTGATGGATTGGCTCTCGCTCCGCCACCGCCACTGCACGCCCCTCGTGTTCTGGCCGCCCGAGTCCCCGTCGACGTGCGCGTCGCAGACGGCGCTCCGCGATCAGCTCGCCTCCCGCGTCGAGCTCGTGGCGACGAGCATCTTCGCGACCCTGCTCGTCGTGGGCATCGTCTTCTTCCTGCGCGCCCGCCGAAGGCGGCTACGGGCGAGTTGAAAATTCGCGCGAATCTTGCGCGAGCGCGGCCGCTCTGCCACGATCGGGGGACGATGCGGCGACGACTCATGCTTCTTTTGAGCCTCGCCTTGTCGTGCGCCTTGTCCTTCCCAGGCGTCGCCGCGGCCGACATCTACCAATGGACCGACGCCGAGGGCGTCCTCCATTTCACGAACCGCCCCACGAGCACGCCGGGCGCGAAGCTCTACATGCGGAGCACGTCCCCGTCGCCCGCCGTCGGCGCCCCGATCTTCGCCCCGCAGGACCGCGACATCGCGCGCTACACCCGATACGACGAGCTCATTCGACAAGCGGCGGCCCTCTACCAGATCCCCGAGCAGCTCGTGCGCGCCGTCATTCGCGTCGAGAGCGACTACGATCCGCGCGCCATCAGCAGCTCGGGAGCGCGCGGCCTCATGCAGCTCATGCCGACGACGGCGGAGCGCATGCAGGTGCGCGACATCCACGACCCGCGCGAGAACATCTTCGGCGGCGTGCGCTACCTCCGCGTCCTCGCGAACATGTTCAACGGCGATCTCGAGCTGACGCTCGCGGCGTACAACGCGGGCGAAGGCGCCGTCATGCAATACGGAGGCATCCCGCCGTTCCAGCAAACGCGCGACTACGTCGTCAAGGTCAGCTCGTATTACCGGCGTTATCGGACGATCGCCGACGCCGTCGAGGCGAGCACCGGCCTCTCGGCCACGCAAGCCGCGGCCGTCACCTTCGCTGCCGCCGTGCCCGGAGCGGCCGCCATCGCCGGAGCGGCCGCCGTCGCATCCGACGCGAAAGCGGCCGTCCGGAACGCCTCCACGCCGTAGCCGTCTCGGGTCCGCGCGGCTCGTGCTACGAAGGCGAAGGAACAGGGCACGATCATGAGGCTCATTCGCATCGCCGTCGCGAGCATCAACACGACCGTGGGGGCCGTCCGCTCCAACGTCGACCGCGCCATCGCCGTCGCCCGACGCGCCGCGGACGACGGGGCCACGCTCGTCGCTTTCCCCGAGCAGCTCGTCGCCGGCTATTCGCCCGAAGATCTCGTCCAGTGGCGCGCGTTCGTCGACGCGCAATGGAACGAGCTCGAACGCTTCGCGCGGGAGACGTCGACCTCGACGGCCGTCTTCGCCCTCGGCCTCACCGTCGCGCGCGGACCGCACGTCTACAACTGCGCGGCGCTCGTGCACGGCGGGAAGATCCTCGGGCTCGTGCCGAAGGAGAAGCTGCCGACGTACAACGTCTTCTACGAGGCCCGCGTCTACGCGCGCGGCGCGGCCGGCCTCTACGACGAGGTGCACGGCGTCCCCTTCGGCGATCTGATCTTCGACTTCGACTTCGGCACGGTGGCCCTCGAGGTCTGCGAAGATCTCTGGTCGCCCGACGGGCCGATGCGCCGCCGCTCGTACGCCGGCGCCGAAATCATCGTCAATTTGTCCGCGTCGCCGTTCCGCCTCGGCGTCGTCGCGACGCGGCGCGAGATGCTGGCGACGCGCGCGGGCGACAACCAGGTCACGATCGCGTACGCGAACCTCGTCGGCGCCAACGACGGGCTCGTGTTCGACGGCGGCGGCTACGTCGCGCAGAACGGTCGGCTCGTGCTCGACGCGCCGCGGTTCGCCGAGGGCTTCGCGGCGGTCAACGTCGACCTCGACCGGACGCGGCGCCTCCGCACCGAGAACACGACGTGGCGCGCCGACCAGGAGGCCTTCGCGACGACGTCACCCCGCATCGTGCGGATTCGGTCGACCGCGAGCACCGCGGGAACGCGATCGCTCGCCTACCCCGTCCCGGAGAACCGGAGCTTCTTCCTCCCCGGACCGGGGCGCGCGCTCACGACGCGCGAGGAGTTCTGCGAGGATCTGCTCGACGCGCTCGCGCTCGGCATCGGCGACTACTTCGAGAAGACCGGCGCGTTCGCGACGATCGGCGTCGCGCTCTCGGGCGGTCGCGACAGCCTCCTCTGCCTCTACCTGGCCAGGCGTTGGATCCACCGGCGCTTCGGTCACCTCGGCAAGACCGCGGAGGCCGACAAGGCCCGCGAGATCCTCCGCGGCTTCTTCATGCCGTCGCGTCACTCGTCGAACGAGACGCGCATCGCCGCCGAGCAGACGGCCAAGGACTTCGACGTGCCGTTCGTCGTCGTCCCGATCGACGAGGGCGCGGATCGCGAGCTCGAGGCCGTCGCGACGATGCTCCAACCCGGCGAAGCGCTGACGCCCATGGCCAAGCAGAACGTGCAAGCACGCGTCCGCGCCGAGCGCATGTGGACATGGACGAATTGCGCGCGCGGATTGTTCCTGCAAACGAGCAACATGAGCGAGAAGGCCGTCGGCTACACGACGATCGGCGGCGACATGGAGGGCGCGCTCAGTGTCATCGCGAACGTCCCGAAGACCGTCGTGAACGCGCTGCTCGACTACCTGCTCGAGAAAGAGGGCTACGAGGGCATCCGGCGCACGCTCGAAAAACCCGCGTCCGCCGAGCTCGCCGAAGACCAAGAAGACGAACGCGAGCTCATGCCGTTCGTCGTCCTCGACGCGTGTTTCGCGCTCTACGCCGGCGAGAAAATGGCGCCGCGCGAGGTCCACGAGGTCTTGCTCACGATGTTCCCCGAGTACGATCCGGCGTCGATCGAGGAATGGTCGGCGCGGTTCGCTCGTCTCTTCACGCAGTCGATCTACAAGTGGGTGCAGACGCCGCTGTGCTTGCACGTCGGCAACCTCGATCTCGATCGCGAGCGCGCGTTGCAGCTCCCGGTCGTCCAAAAGAGCGAGTGGGGCTGATCGGCGGCGAACGACGGCCGACACCGCCGCGAAAGGCAACGAACTTTCACCGCACGGGCGGTCGTGCCAGAATGGATCGGTCGTGCGGTTCAGCGAAGCTTCTCCCTGGTTTTACGCCGTGATCGGCGTCGCCGCCCTCGCGGGTGCGGTGGCGGCCGCCGGCTGCGGAGAAGCCGTCCCGAGCGCGAACGCGTCGTCCACGCGCCCGTCGAAGGTCGCGAAATCCAACAAGCGCGCCGCGACACGCGAGCCCGTCGCCGCGGAGGCCGCCGAAGTCCTCGCCATCAAGCCGTCGAACGTGGTCGGTGCCCTCGAGCGGCCGCACGCGCTCCGGCGCTTCTTCGACGCGCTCGACAAAGTCGAGGGAGGCCGCGCGGTCGACGACGTCCGCATCGTGCAGTTCGGTGACTCGCACACGGCCGCGGACATCCAGACGGGCATCACGCGGCGCGCGCTCCAAGCGAAATTCGGCGACGGCGGGCGCGGGTTCGTCGCCGTCGGCAAGCCGTGGAAGGGCTACGTGCAAGAGGGTGTCCGCTGCGGCATGTCCTCCGAGTTCTCGCCCGAGCGCGGTCGCCTCGAACGCGGGAGCTTCTCGGGCGACGGGCTCTACGGCCTCTCGGGCATCGCGCTCGACACCGGCGTCCGCAACGCGCGCGCGTGGGCCGACATCGCGCCCGGTACGCACCGCGCGGAAATCGACTACCTCGAGCGCCCCGGCGGCGGCTCGTTCGACGTCTTCGTCGACGGCATCCGGGTCGTCCGCGTCGCGACGCGCGGCGAGTGGACGGCCTCGGCGTACCGCTCGTTCGAGCTCGAAGCCGGCAGCGCGCACCAGCTCGAGGTTCGCAGCGTCGGCGACGGCGCCGTGCGCGTCTTCGGCGTGTCGCTCGATCGGCAAACGCACGGCGTCGTCTACGACGCGCTCGGCATCAACGGCGCTCGCATCTCGACCTGCCTCCAATGGAACGAGGCGCACTTCGACGAGCAGCTCCGCCATCGGGATCCGGCGCTCGTCGTCCTCGCCTACGGCACGAATGAATCGACCGACGAATCGACGCCGAGCGACGTGTACGAACGGCAGCTCGTCGACATGCTCGGTCGCGTCGCGCGCGCCGTCCCATCCGCGTCGTGCCTGCTCCTGGGGCCGCCCGATCGCGCGGTTCGCTCCGGCGATCGCGGGTGGACCACGTCGACGAAGCTCCTCGAGATCATCGCCTCGCAACGGCGCGTCGCCGAGGCGGCCGGATGTGCATTCTACAACCAACTCGAGGCCATGGGCGGCGCCGGCACGGTCGCCACGTGGGCCGCGGAGGATCCGCCGCGCGCCCGTCCGGATCGCGTGCATCTTACACGCGAAGGCTACGCGGAGCTCGGCAGCACGTTCGCCGCGGATCTGCTGCGCGCATACGAGAGCCACCGCCGCGAACGCGGGTCGACCGCAAAGCCTTAGCCTCGCTCGACGACGGAGATCCTAGTTCGCCTTCGGCGCGTCCGGGTGCGCCGCGCGCCACGCCTCGAAGCCCGACGCGAGCGACTTGTAGAACAGGTCACCGACGATCTCCGCGCCCGCGGGCGTCGGGTGCGTGAGATCGCCGCCGCAGAGGCCCTTCTTCGCCCACTTCGCCATCGTGCCGTTGCCGCCCATGGCCTCGAACGTGTCGAAGAACGCCACCTTCGTCGCGAGCGCCACGCTCCGTTGCGCGGCGACGAGCTTCTCGATGACGGGCTTCGTCCGCAGCGCGCCGTTCTCGGACGTCTCCGCGCGGTCGAGCGGCGACGCGACGAGGATCGACGCCTCGGGCGCCGCCGCGCGCACCTTCTCGACGACCGCGGTGAGCGTCTTCTCGTAGCTCGCCGGCACGCCGAGCGCCTCGCTCTCGTTCGTCCCGAACTGCAAGATCACGAGCGACGGCCGACGGAGCTCGAACTGCTCCGCCCAGTGCTTGCCGTCGATGCCGTTCAAGAGCTCCGCGCGCGCGCCGTTGATGCCGATCGCGTCGTAGACGACGCCGGGCCGGTCGCGCTCGAGCACGACGCCGAACATCCTCGGATTGCCCGACACGACGCGGAGAAAGAGCTTCGCCTCGCCGTCCGGCACCTCGATGGACTTCACGCGCGACGCCTTCGTGCTCCCTTTCGTCGAGAAGCGCTCGGTGTGATCGCCCACGCGCGCGTCCACGTCTCCCCCGCCCTCCGTCTCGAGGTAATAGACGTCGAACCGCGAGACGTTCTTGCCGTGCGTGTTGGCTCCCGCCGACGTGCCGAAGTGCGCCGTCGCGCCGACCGTCCCCTTGAAGCTCACGCCGCCGAAGCCGTACATGCCGTCGTTCGTGAGTGGCCCGGTGATGCGGCTCGAGGTCCAGCCGTCGCTCGCGCCGTGCGTGACGTCGTTGTGGAAATACCACTCCCACGGGTTCGCCAAGAGCAGGAACCCGTGCCCGGCGTCGCCGAACTCCGCCTGCATCTTGCGGCGCATCGTGCCCGAGATGTAGTCGCTCGTGAGCACGCTATCGCCGTAGTGGAGAATGCGCGTCACCGCCCCGGGCTGTTGCGCCGCCGTCTTCGCGAGCTCGGCATAGAAGGCGTCGAGCGCGTGCCCCGTCGGATCTTCGATGGCGATGGATCCGAGGTTCTTCGCGAGCGCCTCGGCCGAGACCGGCTCGCTGCCCTTCGACGGCTCGTCGGGCAGCGCGTTCGTCACCGAGCCCTTGTTTTCGGACGCCTTGAGCGCCGTCTCCCCTTGTTCGAGCGGCGTGCTCGCCTTCTCCTCGACCGGCGGCACGTCGACGGCCGCGCTGTCCCACGGCGCCCGGACGATGCGGAAACGCGCGAGCCGCGGCGACAGGTACGGCACGGCCAGCAGGCCGAGCATGACCGCGAACGCCGCGGTCGTCTTTCCCCCGAGAGGATGGCTCACGCGCCCAAGGCTTTAGCGGCAAGCCGCACGTCTATCAACTATAAGGAAGCGCCGCCCCATGCTCTTCGCCAGCCCGATCTACGGCGTCTTCCTGGTCTTCACGTACACCGTGTTCTGGGCGCTCCGACGACGTTCGCTGCTCCGGCCGCTCTTTTTGATGCTGGCGAGCTACGTCTTCTACTTCGTCGGCACCTACGACGCCGCGCTCGAGCAGGACGTGCCGCTCGGTCCGCTCGGCTGGACGATCCTCTGCGTCGCCATCATCTTCGTCGGCAGCTCGCTCGACTACGCCATCGGCCGCATGCTCGGGCGCACCGAGAACCCGACGACGCGCAAGATGCTCTTGCTCGTCTCGGTCGTCTACTACCTGGGCGTCCTCTCCATCTTCAAGTACTTCAACTTCTTCGCCGACTCCGTCGCCGACATCGCGCGTGGGTTCGGCGTCCAGCTCTCGCCGATCCACCTGCGCCTCGTCCTGCCGTTCGGCATCTCGTTCTTCACGTTCGAGACGATGAGCTACACGATCGACGTCTACCGCCGCGAGATCCCGCCCGCGGACCGCTACCTCGACTACCTCCTCTTCGTCTGCTTCTTCCCGCACCTCGTGGCCGGTCCCATCGTGCGCCCGAAGACGATGCTCCCGCAGCTCGCCGCCGAGCCGGTCGCGACGGACGCCATGAAGGCCCAAGGCCTCTTCCTCATCGCCACGGGCTTGATGAAGAAGATCATCGTCGGCGACACGCTCGGCCTGAACCTCGTCAACCGCGTCTTCGACAACCCCGAGCGTTTCTCGTCGCTCGAAGTCCTCGTCGCCGTCTACGCCTACGCCATCAAGATCTACGCGGATTTTTCGGGCTACACGGACGTCGCCATCGGGAGCGCGAAGCTCTTCGGCTACGACCTCCCGAAGAACTTCGACGTGCCGTACACGTCGGCGAGCCTGCAAGAGTTCTGGCGCCGCTGGCACATCTCGCTGTCGACCTGGCTCCGCGACTACCTCTACATCTCGCTCGGCGGCAACCGCGGCAGCACGTGGAAGACGTACCGCAACTTGATGCTCACGATGGTGCTCGGCGGCCTCTGGCACGGCGCCTCGTGGAACTTCGTCATCTGGGGCACGCTCCACGGCGGCGCACTGGCGGTCGAGCGCGCGTGGCAACGCCGCCCCTGGCGGTCCGCGCAAACCGCGAAGGCGGTCGCGAAGACCGGAAGGGACGGCGCGGAAGACGCGGCCGGCTCCTCGTCGAACACCTCGGGCCGTAGCCCACTCGTTCACGTCCTCGCCGTCGTCGCGACGTTCCACTTCGTGTGCTTCGCGTGGATCTTCTTCCGCGCGCCGACGTTCGCGCACGCGACGCTCATGCTCTCGCGCATGGGCAAGCTCACCTTCGACGCACCGAACCTCGCGCCGCGCGTCCTCGCCGTCCTCGCGGCCGCGTTCGCCCTGCATTTCCTGCCGCGCGGTTGGTTCGAGCGCGCACGCGACGGCTTCGCGCGGAGCCCTGCGTGGGTCCAAGGCACCGCCCTCGCCGCGAGCGCCTACGCGATCCATTTCGCCGCGGGCGCGAAGGTCGAGCCCTTCATCTACGGCCAATTCTGACGACGGCCGATTCGCGGCTCCGTGGCTCCGTGACGCCGCGACTCCGCGGATCCGTGACTCCGCGACGCCACAGGGCTCGAGACAGCGCTCGAGTTCGCAGCGCAACGACGCCCCACGGTTCGAGTTCGCAGCGCGACGACGGCGCACGGCTGCGGTGACGGGTCGCGCGCTGTCACTACGGATCGCGCGGACGTGCGCCGACGGAGGCATGCACCTACATGGTGGGCGCGATCGGCGTGAGAAAGTGGTCGACCGTCGAGACCGGCTGTAACTTACATAAATCAGGAAGCGAATCCGTCACTCCTGAAGACGTGGAGGAACGAACCTACCGATGACCGCAACCCGATCGCGCGAACTCGAGCTCGAGCGTGCTCGCGTCCGAGCACGGCCGGCGCCGCGGACACGATTCACCCGCGAAGGTGAACGTTTCGCGGTCCGACGAGCCCCGCGTTCCGCGTCTTGCGGAAACACCGAATCCGACCGTTCGTGGCGGGACCCGCGAACGGCGCACCTTCGGTCCGTGGTTTGCTACCTCCCCGGAACCTCATCTCGAAGCGCCTCCGCGACGGGCGGCTTCGAGGTCTCGATCAGGCGCGCATGCGATGCCGGCGGTCTCGGTTCGACCGCCGCAGCCGCGTTGCGCGTCGCGCACGAACGCGGTCTCGACCACGAGCACCCGTTCGAAACGGCGCCCTCGGAAATCACGCTCGGCGCGTACGAATCACGTGCTTCTCATCGGCACACGAAGAAGACGTCGACGGGGACGGGTGCCCCGTCGGCTCGTTGGGGAAAACGGGCACTCCCGGAATCTCCCG
The DNA here is from genome assembly GCA_044226145.1 of Labilithrix sp. Taxonomy (GTDB): domain Bacteria; phylum Myxococcota_A; class Polyangia; order Polyangiales; family Polyangiaceae; genus Labilithrix. The sequence goes on from JBGAHN010000003.1 coordinate 71,076, forward strand.
GGACGCCCAAAGGGGTAAGGTGGATGACTCCTTTCATCGCGTCGCTCGATTCGCTGTCTCTCGACGAGGCAGCGGCGTATTTGAAAGCTGCGGAAGACGACGAGCTCGAAGCCGCCTATGCGCTGGCCAGAGACCGCAACCTTCTCGACGGCGGGAACAACGAAGACCCGGACGAGGCGGAAGTGCACCACGCCTTGTTCTTGCTGCGCCGCGCACAAGGGCTGAACGCACCGAGCTTCGACTCGATGCGCATCCAGCTCCGTAGCCGCGTCGCCGCCTAGGAAGGCTGCACGCACCCGAACGCGGTGCCCCGATGCGGGAGCACCACCGAGCCGCCCGGGTCGGGATTTCCTGGCCCGGGCGTCGCTCCATCCGGCGTCCAAGGCCACGACGCCGAGCGTCGAAGCGGCGGCCGTTTTCCGAGGCCTTTGAAGCTTCGCGGGCGCGATGGTACGACGCGGCCCACGATGAAGATCGTTTGCATCGGCGGAGGTCCGGCGGGGCTCTATTTCGCGCTCTTGTTCAAGAAGGCGCGGCCCGACGCGGACGTCACGGTCATCGAGCGCAACCCCGAGGGGGTCACGTTCGGTTGGGGCGTCGTGTTCTCGGACGAGACGCTCTCGTACCTCGAGGAGAACGATCCGCCGACGCACGAGGCCATCGCGGAGGCGTTCGCGCACTGGACGGCGATCGACATCTTCTACCGCGGTGAGAAGCTGCGCTCGGACGGGCACGGGTTCTCCGGCATCGCGCGGAAGAAGCTGCTCGAGATCTTGGAGGCGCGCGCGCGCGAGCTCGGCGTGAAACTCGTGTTCGGCGCGAACGTCGACGCGGCGAAGCTCGAGGAGTGGACGGCGGGCGCCGATCTCGTGGTCGCGTGCGACGGCGTCCGTAGCGGTATCCGCGAGCGGTTCGCGTCGTCGTTCGCGCCGTCGGCCGACGTCCGCAAGGCGCGCTACATCTGGCTCGGCACGAAGAAGACGTTCGACGCGTTCACGTTCTACTTCGAAGAGAACGAGCACGGGATGTTCAACGTGCACGCGTACCGGTTCGACCGCGACACGAGCACGTTCATCGTCGAGTGCGACGAGGCGACGTTCGAGGCGTCCGGGCTCGGGCAAAAGACGACCGAAGAGAGCATCGCCTACCTCGAGCAGCTCTTCGCAAAGCACCTCGGCGGGGAGAAGCTCCTCGCGAACAAATCGCAGTGGGTGCAGTTCGTCACGATCAAGTGCGAGCGCTGGCACCACGACAACGTCGTGCTCCTCGGTGACGCCGCGCACACCGCGCATTTCTCCATCGGCTCGGGCACGAAGATGGCGATGGAGGACTCCATCGCGCTCGTCGCGGCGCTCGACGAGCACCTGCCCGAGGGAAAAGATCCCGCGCGGGGAGACGTCGCGCGCGCGCTCGCGGCGTACGAGGAGGCGCGGCGGCCGATCGTCGAGCGCACGCAGAAGGCCGCGCAAGACAGCCTCCTTTGGTTCGAGAACGTCAAGCGCTACCGCGATTTGCCGCCCTCGCAGTTCGCGTTCAGCCTCCTGACGCGCAGCAAGCGCATCACGTACGACAACCTGAAGCTCCGCGACGACGCGTTCGTCGAGCGCGTGCGCGTCGAGCACCACGGCCGCGCGGAGACGGCGGGCGCGAAGACGGCAAGCGCATCGCTCGCCACGCCGCCGATGTTCACGCCGCTGTCACTCCGCGGGCTCACGATCCCGAACCGCGTCGTCGTGTCGCCCATGTGCATGTATTCTGCAAATGAAGGGCTGCCCAACGACTTCCACTTCGCGCACTACACGGCGCGCGCGATGGGCGGCGCCGGGCTCGTCATGACGGAGATGACGGACGTGTCGCGCGATGGCCGCATCTCCCCCGGCTGCACGGGCATCTACGAGCGCGCGCACGTCGACGCGTGGCGGCGCATCGTGGAGTTCGTGCACGCGCGGTCGCACGCGAAGATCGGCATGCAGCTCGGGCACGCGGGGCGGAAGGGCTCGACGAAGGTCATGTGGGAGGGCAGCGATCGGCCGCTCGAGGCGGGCAATTGGCCGCTCGTGAGCGCGTCGCCCATCCCGTACTTGCCGGAGAGCCAAGTACCGCGCGAGATGTCGCGGGCCGACATGGACGCGGTGAAGGCCGATTTCGTGCGGAGCGCCCGGTGGGCCGACGAGGCCGGGTTCGATCTCATCGAGCTGCACATGGCGCACGGGTATTTGCTCGCGAGCTTCCTCTCGCCGCTGACGAACGCGCGGACCGACGCGTACGGTGGCTCGCGCGAGGCGCGCATGCGCTACCCGCTCGAGGTCTTCGAGGCCGTGCGCGCGGCGTGGCCGGCGGACAAGCCGATGAGCGTGCGCGTCTCGGCCACGGATTGGATCGATGGAGGCGTCCAAGACGACGACGTCCTCGCGCTCGCGCGCGCGCTCAAGGCGCTGGGGTGCGACGTGATCGACACGTCGGCCGGGCTCACGACGCCGGCGTCGCGGCCGAAGTTCTACGGGCGCATGTACCAGGCGTACTGGTCGGACATGATTCGCAACGAGGCGAAGATCCCGACCGTCGCCGTCGGCGGCATCGCGAGCGGTGACCACGTCAACACGCTCGTCTTGTCGGGGCGCGCCGATCTGTGTGCGCTCGCGCGGCCGCACCTCGCGAACCCGCACTTCACGATGACGACGGCCATCGAGCAGGGCTACCGCGGCGAGGCGGTCGGGTGGCCGTCGCCCTACGGCGTCGTCAAGCCGCCCGTCGCGCCGCCCGCGTCCGTCGGCACGCCGGTGGGTAGGGCCGCGCCCGCGCGACCGCGCTCGTAGTCGGCGGCCGCGGCGGTCACGATCTCGAGATCGCGCGAGGCCTTCTCGCTCTCGGCGAGGAGCTCCGCGGTGAAGACGGTCAGGCCCCAAATGCCGTTGTCGCGACGTCGAAACGGCCATCGCGTCCCGCGCGCGGTCACCACGCTCGCGCGGTCACCTTCGACGTCGACGGCGACGACGCCGGACAGGTCTTTGCGGAGCCGCTTGGCGAACCCGCGCCGTTCGTAGAGCATCGCGAAGACGTCGCTGCCGTCGGGCGCGTTCGCGAACGGCTCGTACTGACGCAGGAGCTCCGAACGGCGAGGCTCCGGGTAGCTCGCACGGACCTTCTCGGCGGCCTTCGCGCGCGCGTCGCGAACCGAATAGCAAGCCCACTGCGCCTCCGTTTCGAGGTAGGCGAAGAACCCACGCGGGTCGCCCGCCGCGACGCTCTTGGCGATGCGCGCGTAGGCGCCTTCGGGGAGACGATCGCCGGGAAACGGCTTGTAGAGCACCGCCACGCACGCCGCGATGACGACGACGACAGCGACGACGATCATCGTGACAGTTCGACGCGACATGATGGCGGCTCACGATAGCGCACGTATCGACACGTTGCTCGCCGCATCCATTGCAAAGGAGCGCCGCGACTGCGAACTTTAGGTGTTTGGCTTTACGCCGGGAGGGCCCCCCATGCTCAAGCGCTTGATCATCGTCACGACCATCGGCACGTGCTTGCTCGCCGCCTGCGGGAGCGACGGCGGAGACGCCTCGAACGAAGCGAAGAAGACGAAGGACGCCGGGCAAGCCTCGAGCGACGCCGGACAGTCCACGAACGGCGGCGACCCTTCGGGTTTCGGCGACGACGGTCGCGACGCCTCGACGAGCGGGGCGCGATCGTGTGCGAACGATCTCGATTGCGGGAGCGGCGGGATCTGCCTCGAGGAGACGAAGACGTGCAGCTGCGGCGCGGAGCTCGCCAAAGCGGACGTCGTCGCGCCGAACGTCCTCATCGTGCTCGACCGGTCTTGCTCGATGACGGGCACCGTCGCCAAAGCGACGAAGTGGCAAATCGCCGTCTCGGCGTTGGAGGGCCTCATCAAGAAGAACGACGGCGCGCTGCGCTTCGGGCTCGAGCTCTTCCCGGACAGGGCCGGAGACAGTTGCTCGCAGGACGCGATGACGTTCGCTCCAGATCCGACGGCAGGCGCGAAGATCGTCGCGCTGCTCCTCGCCGCCTTGGACAAAAAAGACACGTACTACCCGAACGGACCGTGCGTGACGAACATCTACCGCGCGATCGCGGCGGCGGCCGCGGAGCCGACGCTGCAGGACAAGACACGCGGCAACTACATCGTCCTCCTGACGGACGGCCAGCAGGGCGGGTGCGGTGGCGGTGGCGACAAGGAGACCACCGACGCCATCCAGGCCCTGCACTCCAACGCTCAAGTCGACACCTTCGTGCTCGGCTTCGGCAGCGGCGTGGACACCAAGCAAATGGACATTTGGGCCGACGCGGGCGGGCAACCGCGCAAGGACGCGCCGCACAAGTATTACGACACGACGGATCAGGCGAGCCTCGAGAAGGCCCTCGACGAGATCGCCGGAAAGGCTCGCTCGTGCTCGCTCCATCTCTCGTCACCGCCTCCCGGTGGCGATCCGGGGCTCGTCTACGTGTTCCTCGACAAGGACAAGACGCCGCGGCCGCGCGACACGACTCATGCGGGCCAATGGGACTACGACGCCGCCACGCAAACCGTGACGCTCTATGGCGCGGAATGCGAAGGGTTCAAGAACGGAACGATCGCGGACGTCAACGTCGTCTTCGGTTGCCCCGGCGGCGCCGCGCCCCAAAACCCCGTCAACTGATCCACGCTCGACGGCGTCGTCGACGAAACGCTGCGACCGTTTGCGACGCGACGCGCGTGCGGCATCGTTCACCTTGTCGGATGCGCCGACGGCACTTACATCGCTCCAGATGAGCGATGCGGCGAGCCAACCTTCTCGCGTGCTTGCGCGCGTCCTCGAGGCACGGCACCGAACGGTCCAGCTCGCGGAGCCGCTCTCGCCGGAGGACGCCGTCGCGCAATCGATGCCGGACGCGAGCCCGGCGAAATGGCATCTGGCGCACACGACGTGGTTCTTCGAACGGTTCGTCCTGAGGCCGCTCGGCGTCGCGCCGATCGACGAGCGCTACGACTACTTGTTCAACTCCTACTACGACGCGGTGGGCGCGCGGCATCCGCGATCGCAGCGGGGGCTGTTGACGCGTCCGTCGCTCGACGAAGTGCTCGCGTACCGTCGCGCGATCGACGGGAAGCTATCCGAGCTGCCTGAGGCGCGCCTGGCGAGTGTGGCGGCGATGCTCGAGCTCGGCGCGAACCACGAAGAGCAGCACCAAGAGCTGCTCTTGACGGACATCAAGCACCTGTTCGGCTCGAACCCGACGTTTCCGGTCTACGTCACGCGCCGCGACGCCCCCGCGCGCCGCGAGGGAAGGTCGCGCGCGCCACGATGGCGCACGTTCGATGGCGGCCTCGTCGAGGTGGGTCACGACGGCGAGGGCTTTGCATTCGACAACGAGGGCCCGCGGCATCGCGTGCACCTTGCACCTTTCTCGATCCGATCGACGCTCGTGACCACCGCCGAATACCTCGAATTCATCCGCGACGGAGGGTACGACCGCCCCGAGCTCTGGCTCGCGGACGGGTTCTCGTGGGCGCGCGCATCGCATCGACGCGCGCCGATGCATTGGATCGACGGAGGGGATGCTCGGCGCGACGAAGGCACGCAACTGCCGCACCTCTTCACGCTGCACGGCGCGGGCGTGGCCCGACCGGACGATCCCGTCTGCCATGTCAGCTACTACGAGGCCGACGCGTTCGCGCGGTGGGCAGGCGCGCGCTTGCCGACGGAGGCCGAATGGGAGGTCGCCGCGCGCGACGTCGCGGCGCGCCGAGGTGCAAGCGACATCGCCGAACGCCACGGAGCGCGCGACGTCTCTGCGCGCCGCGGTGCGCACGTCGGTCACTTCCTGGACGACGGCGACTTGCATCCGCGGGCGCCCGACCGCTCCCGCGAGCGCTCCCTCGACGCGGACGGCGAAGAATCATGCATTCTGCAAATGTTCGGCGACGCCTGGGAATGGACCTCGAGCGCGTACGCGCCGTACCCGGGGTTCCGACCGGCCGAAGGCGCCGTCGGTGAGTACAACGGCAAGTTCATGGTGAACCAGTTCGTGCTGCGGGGGGGATCGTGCGTCACCCCGCGTGGGCACGTGCGCGCGACGTACCGCAATTTCTTTCCGCCGCACGCTTCGTGGCAGTTCACGGGGATCCGGCTCGCGAGGTCCGAATGACGTTCGCCCACGGCACGCTCGACATCGTCGTGAAAGATCGCACGAGCGACCGCGAGCGCTTCCGACGCGACGTGCTCGAGGGGCTGTCGCGCACGCCGAAGGTCTTGCCGCCGAAATGGTTCTACGATCGCGAAGGGTCGCGCCTCTTCGACGAAATCTGCGAGCTGCCCGAGTACTACGTGACGCGCGCGGAGCTCTCGATCCTCGCGCGCGACGCGGACGCGATCGTCGAGCGTTGGGGAGACCACGTACGCATCGTCGAGCCGGGCGCCGGGAGCTGCACGAAGACGCGCCACCTGCTCGCCGCGCTCGGCGCCCGTCGTTGCGCCAGCTACGTCCCCGTCGACATCTCGCGCGATCACCTCGTCGAGACGGCGGCGCGCGTGCGAAGGGAGCTGCCCTGGCTCGACGTCGAGCCCGTCGCCCTCGATTTCGTCGCCGACGCGCTCCCGTCGGACGGCTCTCCAGGGCGCACCGTCGTCTATTTTCCGGGCTCGACGCTCGGGAACTTCGAGCCGCGCGAGGCCGAAGACCTGCTCCGCCGCTTTCGGCGCGCGACGGGTCCCGATGGCATCGTCGTCCTCGGGATCGACCTGAGGAAGGATCCGGCCGCGCTCCACGCCGCCTACAACGACGCGCGCGGCGTCACGGCGGCGTTCAACAAGAACGTGCTCGCGCGGATGAACCACGAGCTCGGCGGTGACGTCGATCCGTCGAGCTTCTGGCACTACGCGTTCTATGCGCCGCGGGAGAGCCGGGTGGAGATGCATCTCGTCAGCCAGAGGGTGCAGACGGTTCGCGTCGCAGGCGCTCGGTTCCGGTTCGACGATGGGGAGTCGATCCGCACCGAATGCTCGCAGAAATACGACCTCGCGTCGGCCGATCGGCTGGCCCGGCTAGCCGGGCTCCGACGCACCGCGACCTGGACGGACGAAGAACGGCGCTTCGCGATCCTGGAGTTGAGACCGGACGAAGGCCGCGTTCACGACAAGGGTGATTGACGAACCGCGCCGTCGTGGACGTGTCATTTGTCGGTGAGGGCCCCACGACCCCACGAAGCGGCGCTACGATGGGCCGTCCGACGATGACCCGCACACGCTTCGCACCTTCGCCGACGGGCGATCTGCATCTCGGAGGCACGTGGACCGCCCTCGCGGCGTGGGCGCTGGCGCGCGCGAGCGGCGGACGAGCGATCCTGCGCATGGAGGACATCGACACGCCGCGGGTGGTCGCCGGCGCGGCCGAGCGCATCGCCGAAGATCTCGCGTGGCTCGGGCTGGATTGGGACGAGAGTCCGAGCAAGGGTGGATTTCATGCACCCTACACACAATCGGAGCGCACGGCGATCTACGAGGACGCGCTCGCGAAGCTCGACGCGCTCGGGTTGACGTACCCGTGCGATTGCTCTCGGGCGGAGATCGCGCGCGTGGCGAGCGCGCCGCACGCGGGCGAGGAGACGATCTACCCCGGCACGTGCAGGGACCTACCGAAGGATCGCCGCATGAAGCGCGATCCTTCCATCCGGCTGCGCGTGCCCGAGGGAGCGATGATCTCGTTCGTGGATCGCATCGCCGGGTTCTTCGAGCAGCGCGTCGATCTCACGGCGGGCGACTTCGTGCTCCGGCGCGGCGATCGCGTCTTCGCGTACCAGCTCGTCGTGGCCGTCGACGACGCCGTCATGGGGATCACGGACGTCGTGCGCGCGTCGGATCTCCTGGGATCGACGGGGAGGCAGCTCTGGATCATGCAGCTCCTCGGTCACTCGCGGGCGCCGACGTACACGCACCTGCCGATGGTCGTGGGACCGAACGGCGATCGGCTCGCCAAGCGGCATCACGCGACGACCGTACGCGAGCTCGCCGCGCGGGGTGTTCGTGCGGCGGACATCGTCGGACGGCTCGCGCAAGCGCTCGGCCTCGTGGGCGGGCCCAGCCGGCCGATGACACCACGCGAGGTCGCGCGCCAGCTCGTGCCGCCGTCGAATTGGCGGAAAACGGCGTGGATCGCGCCCGATTCGTGGGACGACGCGCGCGCCGACCGATCTGCCTAACCGGGACTAGCCGTGGAGCGCCAGGTAGACGCCGACGGCGATGCTGGCCACGCCGGCGACGACCCACACCGCGATCCATGCCCTCGACTCACCATCGGCGGTGTTCGGCGAGCGGCTGGACGTCGGCGATGGGGACGACGTCGGACCGCCTCGAGAGCGGGAGGAGCCGTTGCCGCGCGACGAGCGCGGGGTCGAAGGGAGCGCCGACGGCGACGAGACCAGCGTCGTCTCGCTACCGGGAGGCGGAACGTCGTCCTGCGCGGGCGTCGAAGGGGGCGGCGCGGGCGCGAGGTCCGCGACCGAGACCATCGGCGTCACGCCGGGATCTTCCAGTTCGACCTTCGCCTCCTGGGCCTCCGTCGATGCTTCGCGCAGGCCGGACGTCATCGACCGACGGGTGCTCGGACCGTCGTCGTTCGTGCGGGAGGGTTCGGGGAGCGCTTTCTCTTCCTCGGGCATGACGCAAAGCGAAGTCGACGGACGCCGTCCGTCGTTCGAGCGTAGCTCCGGTCCGACGAGCGCGCGAGGACGGGTGCACGTCGGTGCCCCTCGATGGCCGTCGATGCGTAGGCCGAGGACCTACCTTGCGCCACACGCCGCGCGGATTTTCGGCGACGTCATGCGCGGATCGAAGCGAACTTCGGGGGCGTTCGCGCGCAGCGAATCGCACGCCGCGGCGGCCAGGCCTGGCGCGTCCAGGGCCACGTAGGCCTCGAGCAGGGCGCGGAAGACCGTGGCGAGCTGGGGCTTGGTCAGCGGGCCGGAGCCGAGGACCCGGTTCGCGCGCGCGACGGCGTCGACGTAGCGTCCGGCGCGGACGTCCGCCAAGAGCGGAGGGAGATCCGCCTCGCCGCGTCGCTGGCTCTCGAAGACCTGTCCTCCGCCCTCGGTCCGGATGCGGTCGGCGGCGCGCTCGGCCTCCTTCTTACCTTCGGCCGTCAGCGCGAGATCGAGCAGCGGCACGAGCACGACGTCGCCGCGCAGGAGCTTCTGCGTACCCGTCCGGTGGTTGTACGCGTCGAGCTCCCAGGCGCGGTTCATGTTGCCGAGGTAGCGCTGCGAGAGCATCGCCATCGTGTCGCCGTCACCCGCGATGTACGCGATGACGGCGGGGATTTCGATCTCCTGCCCGACCGACGGCGGGACCCACGACACGGCGCCGTTCGCGCGCGCCAAGACGTCGGCGCGCTTCCGATCGCCGAGGAAGGTGCGCGCGAGATCGGGCCAGGTCTCGCCGCCGACGACGCGGTAATGCGAGGGCGCGGGGATCTCGAGCGGCTGGCCCGGGACGATGAGGCTCCCGCCGTGCACGTCGAGGGCGTTGGCGGACGCGATCGCCGTCTCGAAGCGGGGCGAGCCGTAGACGCGGATCGCGATCTGCGCGAGCGTCTCCCCCTCCGAGACGACGTGCGTGAAGGCCGCCGCGCGGCGCCCGATCGCTCCGACGAACGCGAACGCCGCGAGCGCGCACACGGCGCGAACGGGAGCGCGAAACGAAGGCCACGAAGGCCACGAAGGCCACGAACCAATGCGTCTCATCGTCCTCCTCCGGCGTCGTCGGACACGCTCGCCTCGTCGATCGCCGCGATGGCGCCTCCCTCTTCGGGCAGCGGCATCGTGATCTCCAACGTCACGATCTGCCCTTCGACCACGTCGACGGTCCGACGGACGTCGGGGGTGTCGGGGTGCGAGAGCGTGACGAAATGGCGGCCTTCGGAGAGCGGGATCGGGCGGGCGAACGGCGTCGTTTCGACGTGCGCGTCGTCGACGTTCACGTGAGCCCAGGGCGTCGCCAACACCCGCAGGCCACCGGCGCGAGCAGGGACGAGGGGCAGCGGATCCGAGCCCGCCTGGGATCCTTCCGCCGCGGCGGACGGCGACGAGAGCTCGATGGCGAGCGCGCCGGCGGCGAACAACGCGCCGAGGACGACGAAGCCCAGCATGGCTCGCCCCGTGCGCACGCGAGGACCGCGCTCGGCGCCTTCGTGCTTCGCCAACCTCCCGCCCTTGACGAACCCGGCTTCGGCGAGCGTCGATCGCACGATGAGCGAGGGATCTTCGCGCGTGCGCGAGCGAAGCGTGGCCGAGAGGTGCTCGAGGACGACGGCGCCGCTGGCGAAGCGATCGTCGGGTGATTTTTCGAGCAGGCGCATGACGATGCGCTCGACCGAGCGCGGGACGTCGGGGGCGCGCTCGCGGAGCGGCGGCGGGGTGTCACGCCGGATGCGCTGCGCCGAGTCGCGCGCCTCGAGCCCGGGCGGCGGACGCGACGTCCGCGCGTGCGATGGGCTGGTCCCCTTCGAGGTCACGCGCGGCGGATGCATCGAATGCGACGGCGTCTCGAAGGGCCGCGTGCCACTCAACATCTGGTAGAGCACGACGCCGAGCGAGAAGAGATCGCTCCGCGCGTCGACGAAGTCGCCGAGGATTTGCTCGGGCGACATGTAGGCGGGCGTCCCGAACATCTCCTTCTTCACGTCCGGCACGATGCGCCCCGACGGCGTGATGCCCTCGGTCCCGAACGCGTCGCTCACGCTGGCCGTGCGCGCGCGCTGCGCGATGCCGAAATCGGCGAGCTTGACGGTGCCCGTCTTCGAGAGGAGGACGTTGCCGGGCGAGAGATCGCGGTGCACGACGCCGTGCTCGTGGACGTGCGTGAGCCCCGCGCAGATGCCGCACGCGATGGCCAGCGCGGCGTCGACGCCGAGCTTTCGCCGCTTGGCGAGGAGCTGCTGGAGCGACGGGCCGTCGACGTGCTCGAGCACGAGGTAGGGGCGTCCGTCGGCGCGCGCAAGCTCGATGAGCAACACGACGTTCGGGTGCGCGAAGTCCGCCAAGATGGCCGCCTCGCGCTCGAGCTGCTCGCCGAACGACGACGTCGGCGAGATCGACAGCTTCAGCGTCTTGATGGCGACGAAGCGGCCGAGCGGCTCCTGCACCGCGCGGTAGATCGTCGACGCCGGTCCCGAGCCGAGCACCTCGGTCGTGCGGTAGGTGCCGAAACGGACCTCGCTCATCGCTCGCGGGGCAGAGAGCGGACGAGGAGCGAGTGCCCCGTCATCACGGGCGGGACGGGCAGCTTCATGATCTCGAGCATCGTCGGCGCGACGTCGCAGATGCGGCCACCCGCGCGGATCGTCACGTCGCGATCGGCGTCGTTCACGTAGAGGAGCGGCACGGGGTTGAGCGTGTGCGCCGTGTGCGGCTGCCCGGTGGCCGGATCGATCATGAGCTCGCAGTTGCCGTGGTCGGCCGTGATGAAGAGCGCGCCACCTTGCCTACGGACCGCGTCGACGATCTTGCCGATGCCGGCGTCGACGGCCTCGACGGCGTGGGTCGCCGCGTCGAGCACGCCCGTGTGGCCGACCATGTCGGGGTTGGCGAAGTTCACGAGGACGAAGTCGTACGTCCCGCCGTCGATGGCGCTCGCGACCGCGTCGGCGACGGCGGCCGCGCTCATCTCGGGCTTGTGGTCGTACGTCGGCACGTCCTTCGGCGAAGGGATCATGCGGCGCTCTTCGCCCGGGAAGGTCTCTTCGCGACCGCCGTTGAAGAAGTACGTGACGTGCGCGTACTTCTCCGTCTCGGCGCAGCGGAACTGCGTGAGGCCCGCGCGCGCGATCACCTCGGGGAAGATGTCGGCGTAGGTCTCTTTCGGAAACGCGATCGGCAGCCCCAGCGTCGTGTCGTACGTCGTCATGCACGCGTACGTGCGGAACGGCGGCGCGTTCCCCGCGCGCGCGAACGAGTCGAACTCCGGGAACGCGAGCGCGCGCGTGAGCTCACGGGCGCGATCCGGCCGGAAGTTGAAGTGCAGCGCGGCGTCTTTCTCCGAGTCGACGCCCGCGTAGTCGCCGACGACGAACGGCTCGACGAACTCGTCGGTCTTCTTCGCCGCGATGCTCTCCTCGACGCCGCCGACGGCGCTCGCTTTCCGCGGCGCGTCCGCGGTCGCGATCGCGCGGTAAGCCTTCTCGACGCGCTCCCAGCGGTTGTCGCGGTCCATCGCCCAATAGCGCCCCGACACGGTGCCGATGACGCCCTTGCCGGCGAGCTTCGATTCGAGCGCCGACAGGTAGCCGGGCGCGGTGCCGGGCTGGACGTCGCGGCCGTCGAGGAACGCGTGCACGACGACGGGGACGCCGCTCGCGTGCGCCGCGTCGACGAGCGCGTACAACTGCGTGTTCATGCTGTGGACGCCGCCGTCCGAGACGAGCCCCAAGAGGTGGAGCCGACCGCCCTTGGCCTTCGCGCTCGCGATGACGTTCGCGATGACCGGGTTTTGCGCGAGCGCACCGCTCTCGACCGCCGCGTCGATGCGCATGATGTCCATGAGCGCGATGCGCCCGGCGCCGAAATTCAGGTGGCCGACCTCGCTGTTGCCCATCTGCCCGGGCGGCAAGCCGACGTCCGGCCCGCTCGTGCCGATGAGGCCGTGCGGGTAGCGCGCGTAGAGCGCGTCGAGGTGCGGTGTCTTGGCGAGCCGGACGGCGTTCGCATCGACCTCGGCGCGCTCGCCGAAGCCGTCCAGGATCATCAAAACCACGGGACGGGGTCGATGGACCGGTGCTTGCCCTGACATGACGCGGGCACCATAGCACCAGGTCCAGGCGCGACGCCGTCAGATCGCGAGCAGCCAGCCGTGCGGATCGGGGTCTTTGCTGGCGTGGATGCCGTCGAGCGCCTTCTTGAGGCGCGGCGCGACCTCGAAGTTCGTCGACGTGATCGTGCCGCCTTCCCAAGCGACCTCGCGAATGGGCGAGATGACCGCGGCCGTGCCCGTTCCCCAGAGCTCGACGGACTTGCCGGCGCGCGACGCCTCCACGATCTCGGTGAGCGAGACGGTGCGCTCTTCGACCGGGACGCCCCAGTCGCGCAGGAGGGTCAGGCACGAGTCGCGCGTGATGCCGGCGAGGATCGTCCCTTCGAGCGGCGGCGTGATCACGCGGTCGCCGATGCGGGCGAACACGTTCATCGTCCCTGCCTCTTCGAGGTTCTCGTGGTGGACCGCGTCGAGCCAGAGCACCTGGTCGAAGCCGCGCTCCTTCGCGCGCTTCGCGCCGAACAGGCTCGTCGCGTAGTTGCCGCCCGTCTTGACGGCACCGACGCCGCCCTTGGCCGCGCGCACGAACTCCTTTTCGGCCCAGAGACGGAGCGCGTGCTCGTCGCCGTCCCAGTACGAGCCGACGGGCGAGAGCATGACGGAGAACACGTGCTCGTTCGCGGGGCGGACGCCGAGGAAGCTCTCGTCGGCGTGCAGGGTCGGGCGGACGTAGAGCGCGCCGACGTCGTGGGTCGGGCACCAATCGGCGTCGACGCGCACGATCGCGCGCACGGCCTCGATGAAGAGCTCGACGGGGACCTCCGGCATGCAGAGGCGCTTGGCGCTCGACGCGAAGCGCTTCGCATGAGCTTGCGGACGGAAGAGCTTGATGTCCGACCCCGTGCGGAACGCCTTCAAGCCCTCGAAAATCGATAGCCCGTACTGCACCGCGCCCGCGGCGAGCGACACGTGCGGCTGGGTCGCCGGGACGATGCGGGCGTTCTGCCAGGTCTTGCCGTCGTGCTCGGCGACGAAGACGTGATCCGTGAGGAATTTGCCGAACCCGAGCTTCGTGGTCGACGGGCGCGGGCGCGGCGACGTCGTGCGCGTGACGGGGAAGCCGAGGACGCTCTCACCGCTTTGGGCGCCGCTCTGGGCGCGTGCCCCATGCGTGCCCGCGGCGGAACTCGCTGTCGAAGGCGGGTTCTGGAGAGGAGCGTCCGACTTGCCGGTCCCGTGTGCGAGGTCGACCATGCGAAAGGGTCTAGCGTCGCCGCCTCGGAGGGTCAACGTGATGAGCACGCGAAAGGCTTTCGGTTGCGCATCGCGTAAGCGCACCGAGCCGCGTGGCGACGGACGACCTGCGCTACGCGTCAAAGCGGGGCGCCTCACCCCGCGCAAGCCGCGCTCGCGACCGCCGCACTTCGACGCGCCTCTCCAACGAGGCGCGTCGAAGGCGGAAACGACGCCATCCGTTCGTCAGTTCGGAGGAAGCTCCGAGCAAACGTGGTTGATGCACGTCACGTTGACGCCGACGTCGTTGCAGCAGTCCGCCGCAACGTCGCATCGATCTCCGATCTGGCTGCATCCCGTGCTCGACGAGCCGCAGATCGCAGTGCCCGCGTCGTTCGACGCGTCGCAGAACCCGTTGCAGCAATCGGTGCCCGACGTGCACGACTCGCCGTCGCCCTTGCACGGATCGAGCGCCCAGTACGCGCGCATGTTGCGCGTCGTCGGATCCTGGCCGGGGAGCCAGAAGGGCGGGTGGCTCGGATCCTCGGTGGACGTCGACGCTCCGGCGACGTCGAGCGCGGCGACCCAGAGCTGCTTGGTCCCGGAGCCTTCCGTCCCGTCCTTGTAGGGAATGTCGACGAGGAGGTTGCCGTACGTGCGGCGCGAGTGGAAAACGAGCCAGAAATAGCCGCCCGAAGCCACGGGGGCGAACGTCGGCTCGTAGCTCCGGTGCTGATCGCGAGCCTCACCCGCGGCCGGCGAGAGCGTCTTGTTGATCGCGTCGAGCGCGATGGCGTGGTTCGGGTTCTTCGTGTCGACCGCGTAGAGATCGCCGAGGAACGACACCGCGAGCGAGCCGTAGTCCGGGCCGATTTGGTAGACGACCCAGCGGTGGTCCGGCGAGAGCGTCGGATAGGCGATTTTGTTGGTGCCGGCCGGCGTGTCGACGAGCTTCACGCGGTTCGAGAACTTCTTCGTCTTCGCGTCCCAATCGAGGCCGTAGAGCGCACCGTCCTGCGAGTCGACGTAGGCGAAGTACTCGTTGTCCGCGGAGAACGTCGGGAAGTACGTGTGATGACCAGCGCCGACGAGCGTGTCGAGATCGGTGCCCGCGATCGTCGGGAGGCTCGTCGCGGTGGTCGTCGCCGCGGTCAGATCGATCGGTAGATCGTCCTTGCCGCCCGCGCCGCGGATGTTCGCCCAGTTCTCGACGGCGATCTTGCCGTCCGGGGTCACGCCCGCGAGCGCGAGCCGCGTCGGAGGCGCGTTCGTCTGGTAGCCGTGGAAGACGGTCTTGTCGGCCTGCAGGTCGTAGACGCTCGACCAGACGTCCACCACGTTCCCCCAGTACCCCGTCCCCATCACGAGGGTCGAACCGTCGGCCGACGCCGTGTGGCACGACGGACAGAACATCTTCGTCGTCGGGTTGTTCGGTGCGTTCCATTCGCCGGGCGGCGGCACCGTGGCCGATCCGAGGAAATAGTCCGGCGTCTGCGCGCCCGGCTTGATGCGCACGACCGCGGCCTTGTTGATCGCCCAGTAGTAGATGGTGCCGCTCATCGAGCGGCTCGCGATCGACCACGTTTGTTCGACGACGCGCGTGAACGTCGAGCCGGTCTTGCGCGCGACCGTGAGCTTGGCCTCGCCCGACGTCGAGTCCGTGAACGCCGTCCAGCGCGCCGGGTCGAACGCGAAGTTGCGCGGACCTTGCGGCGTCGTTCCGCCGCCGATCTTCGTCGTGACGTCCGCGCTCGTGAAGACCTGCAGATCGTACGTGGGGCTCGTGAGGCGGACGAGGTACACGTCGCCCGACGCGCCCTTGTTCCACATCAAGCTCGGCGCGTTGAGGCCGCGCGCGTACGCCATGCCGTCGTAGGGGTACGTCCACACGACGTTCGCGTCGGCCGTCGTCGCGCCGATCAGGCTCGCCTGCGTCGCGTCGTCGACGCCCGCGGGGTTGTCGAGCTGATGCAGCTTGACCGTGAGCGTCGCCGTCACCTTCTGGCCGCCGGCCGTCGCGGTGATCCGCACGATGCCGCCGCGCTGGCCGTGCGGCGTGTAGAGACCGGCCGACGAAATCGAGCCCACCGACGCCTCGGAGGCCGACCAGGTCGGAGAAATCAGGCCGGACGTTCCGTCCTTGTATTGCGCGGTGACCTTGAATTTCTGCGTCGGATAGGGCGCATCTTTGAGGTCGAGCGTCGCCGTCGGCGGGTCGATCGTGAGGGACGCGATGGACTTCGTCCCGCTGTCTTCGTCGCCGAAGATCGGGGTCGAGCCGTCGTCGTCGACGGTGCCCCCGCTGCCGTCACCGAGCGCGGCGTCCGAGCCGTCGTTCGTGCGGGGGAACACGCTGTCGTCCGCGTCCGATCCGCAAGCCCCGGTACCGACGATGGCGGCCAAGGCCACCGCGCCACCACACACCCAAGAACGCTTCAGCATCGACCCGCCTCACGCGTAAGGAGGAAATATCCGGGCTCGTGATCCGCGCGACGACGTCGATCTGCACTGCGTCGACCCGTATCGCGAACGGTCTCACGTGCACCGTACATAGAAAGTATCAACGCGACCGTACGGACTTCACCACGATTCGAACGACGACACACATTTCTGTCGAACGATCGGCGTGGTTCGACGGCAACGTGTGCGGGCTACGTCACCGACGCCGAACGACCTACATGGATGTCGACGTCGACATCGTCGCGTGGAAGCGAGGCGCTGCGTGGAAGCGAGGCGCTCGGACGCCGGCGCCCAGGCGCTGGAACAGGGGCACCATCCACACGGCGAGGACGTCAGCGTCGGAG